>CAKZKB010000065.1 GCA_937121005.1 uncultured cyanobacterium
AGCTATCTCAAAGACCACGAGGCGCGACAGTTGATCGAGCGTCCCGTAAAAGATTTTACCCTAGGCTACGAACAAAATGCGGCCGATCGCGCCTACAATCTCACGCGCGGACATCCCTTTCTGGTACAATTGCTTTGCGGTGAAATTGTCGCCCTCAAAAACGAACAGGATCCCGCCGTGCGACGGTTAGCAACGCTTACAGATGTGGAAGCTGCTATTCCCGAAGCCTTACAAAGTGGTGCGTTGTTTTTCGCCGACATCGATGGCAACCAAATTGACAACACCCAGCGTAATGTGTTAAAATTCATCGCAGCACAAGGAGAAGGTAAGACCGTCTCTAAATCCGTGCTGTGCCAAGAGTTTGGCGAAGCGACTGAAGAGGCGATCGCGCATCTTATTCGCCGCGAACTCATCGAAGAAAAAGACGGCGGTTACGGCTTCCAAGTGGAATTAATTCGCCGTTGGTTTGTTTAGAAAACTGTCTAATTCCACAAGTTTTCTAAGTTCAAAACGAACCCTTCCAAAACATTTTCTCCAGAAAGCGAAGTCGGCGATTGTCGGATCTCTACAGGTTTTGTGGCTCGGTAGATGGCAACTTGCTTATTTTTGGGATCGATGAGCCATCCCAAGCGACAACCGTTGTTGATATATTCGTCCATTTTCTCCATTCCCTGCGATCGCGAATCTGATGGCGATAGTAATTCCATTACAAAGTCGGGACAAAGAGGTAAAAAACCCTGTCTTTGTGCGGGTGTGAGTGCGTTCCATTTTTCTAAAGGAATCCAGGCTGCATCCGGCGATCGCTGCGCTCCATTGGGTAAAGAAAATCCCGTTGAGGAATCGAAGGCTTTTCCTTTTTGGTGTTGGCGGTTCCACAGTCCTAAGTCAGTACAAATCTCCAAATTCCAGACTCCAGTTTCTCCGCCAGTCGGAGACATAATGACTAACTCTCCATCTCGATTGAGTTCCAATTTGGCATCGGGGTTCGCCGCACACAAAGCAAAAAAGCGATCGCGCGTTAGCGTAGCGATGGGATTGATATTAAGAACGGTGGTACTCATAGCTCGGAAGTCGATCGCGTTTTCATCTATTTTAGTGCAGTTTGTCCAGAATTTGGTATAATGCGATCGCCCTTATATCTTACACCAAGCCTATGCCGCGCTGGCCCTACAAACCCGAGCGCAACGACCCCGACTTCCGACGCTTCAGCGATCGCGTCAATTTTGCCTTCCACGTTGTCACCTACGGCTTTTTTGTCTCCGGGTTGTGGTTCGTTAACTTACTCTATCGCTTCGGTTGGGAGTGGATGCCTAACCTCAGTTTAATTTGGACGGGTCTCGTTCTCATTCATGGCACTTACACGATCTTTATTGCCAAGTATCCCGGTGCGAAAGGAATTACAATTATTAAATCGAAGAAACCCTAATCAGGCGCAAACTGCCATAGTTTAATCGTACCGTCGCTGCTGCCAGTGGCGATCGTCTGTCCGTCCGAGGAAATGGCGACGGTGTTAACAGGTTGGCTGTGTTCTTCGAGACTGTAGAGTTCGCGACCGCTTTCGATATCCCAAACTTTTAGAGTGCGATCGTCGCTGACACTGGCTAGAGTTTGACCGTCTGGAAAAAAGGCGATCGCGTTAACAGCTTCTTTATGACCGCTTAGCGTTCGTAGTTTTTGGGTCGAACTCAAGCGCCACAATTTAATCGTTTTATCGGCACTAGCGCTGGCTAAAACTTTACCATCTGGGGAAATGGCAACGGCGAGAATACTGTCAGAATGTTTGGCTTTTGACTTAAAAAGTTTGCCGCTACTGGTACGCCAAAGTCTCAGGTTATGGTCGTCGCTGCCACTAGCCAAAAATTTGCCATCTGGAGTCATTGCCAAACTCAAAACCGCCGTCACTCCATCGCGCAAAATTTGGCTTTCTTTTTCGTGTTTCCAGTGCCAAAATCGAATTGTGGTATCGGCGCTGGCACTGACCAACGTTTTACCATCGGTTGTGAAATCGAGATCGAAAATAGCAGAAGAATGGCCGGCAAACCAACCACCTAAGCTGCAAACCTCTTTCCCGTTCGATCGCTTCCAAATGGAAATGGTTTTATCGCTACTGCCACTGGCAATCAGTTTACCATCTTTGCTAGCTGCCAAGCAAGTGACCACAGAAGAATGAGCCGCGATCGTCCGTATTCTCCGTCCAGTTTGGCTTTTCCACAAGTTAATCAATCCGTCTTCACTCGCTGAGGCAATTGTACTCGACTCGGGCATGAAAATAACATCGGTAACGGTAGCCGAAGGCGTGTCGATCGTCCGATCGCAGTACCAGCCAGTGGGAGGCGGTGGCGGTTTCGGTTCTTCTTTGGGAATGTCGGGAACGACAATATCGGGGGGTCTAAATTGAAGCGATCGCGCTTTGGCTTGGCGATAGGCAATATTGATTTTTTTGATCTCTTCTTCGGCTTGTTGCTGGAGTTCCGGGTTGCCGACGAAGCGATCGGGATGCCAATGTTTGACTAAATTGCGATAGGCAGTTTTGATGTCGTCGGTGGACGCATCGATCGAGACTCCGAGAATTTCGTAACAGTTATTTGTAGAATGGGTCACGCGAGGGATTAGGTTTTAGGTTTTAGGGATTAGGTTTTAGGTACGAGGTATGAGGTTTGAGGTGTGTTTCAAGGATGAAGTTGGAAGGATGAAGGATGAATAGATTTCTCCTTGTCCCCTTGTCCCCTTGTCTCCCCCTCCCCTTGTCCCCCCTCCGAAAACTGGTCGCTGGTCACTGAACATTGGTCACTGAAGGATTTCAAAGGGAGATGAAGCGTCCGGTCAGTTCGTTTGCTTCCACACCGACGATCGCGGCCAGAAAGGGGCCGTTTGCGCCAATTCGTACCGCGATCGCGGCTTCGCCATCCACTGTGGCCCCAGAGAAGGTTAAATTGGCAACAGTTAAACCGTCGGTCAATCCCAGGCGATCGTCGCTGCTAAAATCAACGATAACATCGGCTGCTTCTAGGTTAGCGCGATCGGGATCCTCCAGTGCGACATCGGTTCGCAACACGAACAGATCGGCATCCTCTCCCCCTTGCAGCCGGTTGGCCCCCAGGTCGCCAGTCAGGGTATCTTCGCCGGCCCCACCGTCAAGGGTATCGTCATCGCGACCGCCAAACAGACGATCGTCCCCCTCGTTACCCAAAATAATATCGTCGCCGCGATTGCCATTGAGAACGTCATCGCCAGCATTACCGAGAACGCGATCGTCGTCTCGTCCTGCTTCGATGGTGTCGTCGCCATCTCCACCCATCAAAAAATCGTTGTCCCGGTTCCCAAACAGGCGATCGTCCCCACCCAGTCCCATCAACGTATCGTCGCCATCAAACCCGGCTAGAACGTTGTCGCTATCGTTGCCGATCGCCATCTCGTTTTCGTTTACAATGGGTTCGAGAAACACATTCGCATCGGCAAAGGGATTGTTGATAACGGGAGGAACTAACAAACTGTTCCGTACTGTCGCCGCACTCGGGGGATTTACACCACCAATGTTAACCGTTAACCGGCCGCGATCGCTGGAAACAAACAAATCCGAACTGCCAAAGGAAAAGTTAGCCATAGTTTTTAAGGTTCTAGGGGATGGGGGGTTGGG
>CAKZKB010000066.1 GCA_937121005.1 uncultured cyanobacterium
AAGGAACGGGTGGAAATTCGGGAGATAATGAGGACGGGATTTTCGTGTTTACAACCGGAGTCATAGAAGCGACGGGAATCGGCAATATTTTTCTGACCGGTACGGGGGGAAATAGCGAGTTCTCTAACCCCGGCGTTTTCGTTATCGGTAGCGTTAGCAGTGCTGATGGCTCTATTTTTATCGATGGCACGGGTCGCGGTTCGGGATTTGATGATGGTGGTGTTGTCCTTGTCGGACCGGTCAATGCAACTGGAAATGGGGATGTTTTTGTAACGGGTGCGGGTTCGTCAGGAGCGCCAGATATTCGTTTTTTTGGTAATGGCAATATCAATCCCTCCGGTGGTGGAAATGATGTCACGATCGCTGCCAATACAATTGAGTTTAACGATGGGAATACAACGACGATCGCCGGAAGCGGAACCTTTACTTGGCAACCGCGAGATGTCAATTTCGATATCGAGGTTCTCTCAATTTGGGATACAATTTTACAAGATGGTTTTACCCAGTTTGTATTTGGACATCCCAACGGAACTAACACGATTTCAATTGCAGATCCCTTGACCTTTGCCGCTCCGGTGACGTTCCGATCGCCCTCGGGGAATATCGTTATTGAAAATTCCGTTACTGGAACTGAAAATGCGTCTCTCACCTTTATTGGCAATACAAAAATCCAGGTTGAAACCCTTTCTACGGCTGGAGGAAATATTAACTTTGATGGTAGTACAACTCTGGAAACGGATGTCACTTTAAATAGCAACGGCGGCGAAATTGAGTTTACCGGGGCGATCGACGGGTTACAATCTTTGGTTTTGAATGCTGCTACAGGAGAGATTACCTTTGGCGGCGATGTCGATATTGCTAGTTTGGATGCGAATACAAGCAATGTAACAAATATTGCTAGCAGCATCGCGACAATTGGCGATCAAAACTTCACTAGCAATGTCAATGTTACTGGCGATGCCAGCTTGAATGCAGGAGGAGAAATCGCGATCGACGGCAGCGTTACTGGCACGGAAAATGGCGGTTTAACAGTTCGTGCTTCCAGCCTTAATGTTAATGGCAATATCGAAACGGGAAGCAACGGAATCGACATCGAAACCATCGAGACTCTCAATTTAACCGATTTAGAAACCACTGGCGAAGTTAATTTAGGAACCGATGGCGATTTAACAGTGGCAAATGTGACAGCAGATGGCAATACGGCGATCGCGTCTGGTGGTACGGCGACGATCGGCAACATCTCCACGTCTCCCAATGGAAGCGATATTTCTGTCACTGCAAATGGCGATCTAGACATTGGTAACGTCAATGCTTTGAGTTTGGCGATCGCCGGCGATATTACTCTCTCTAGTGCTAACGGAAATCTTACCGCAGGCAATCTTAATAGCTTTGGAACGGGTGGCGGCGGCACGGTATCGGCTTCTGCTAACGGCGATCTTCGCGTCGGAAATGTCGATACTTTTAGCAGTGGAGTGGCGGGAAATCTTAATCTTACCAGTACCACCGGAACCGTTACCGCAGGAAATCTTAACAGTTCGGGGGGCGATCGCGGTGGTAACATCACTGTCGAAGCCGAACTTGCGATTACCACCGGACAAATTAATTCGAGCTCGAGTGGAGGAACAGCAGGAAATGTCAGCCTCGATCCTATCGGCGATATTGATATTGGTTTTATCAACGCTGAAGGTGCGACAACAGGAGGAAATGTAGATATTACAGCCGGACAATTTTTTCGATCGCGACAAACCTTTATCGCTGCTGATGGCAGTTCTGCCAGCATTTCTACGCTCGACAGTGGCGATGGCGGTTCTATTACGATTCGTCACGGTGGCAACGGTGTCACTCCTTTTATTATCGGTGATGCTAGTACCAACGGTACAGCTGGGCGCATTACTTCCGGGAGCAATTCTTTCGAGGTGGGAGAGTCGTTTTTGTTTACAGAAACGCGAGGAAATGCGGCGATTATTTCGGTTCCCGCTCCCGGCGTTCAAGAGCCGCCAGTCATCGAAGAACCCCCTGTTATTGAGGAGCCTCCCGTTGTTGAAGAACCGCCGATTATCGAAGAGCCTCCCATAGTAGAAGAACCCCCTGTTATCGAGGAGCCTCCAGTTATTGAAGAACCGCCAGTTATCGATATTGAGGAACCTCCAGTAGTAGAAGAACCACCTGTTATCGAGGAGCCTCCAGTTATCGAAGAACCGATACCCACTGAGGAAAATCGTATCGAACCGCAAGAGTTTGAACGGCAAAACGTCGATCGCATCGATGCAGTAGAAGTGGTTTCGGCAACTCCCGATATTCCGTTATCCATCGAGCCAGATTTAGACGCACAAACCGATCGCCTGCGCGATCGCGTCGAAACTTTGCTCGCCAGTGCCAAGATCGACGGCAATCTTGAAACCGCGATCGCCGCCATTGAAGATTATCGATCGCGAGAATTTGCCAGCTATTTAGGGTTAGATGTCGTGGCGATCGATGGCGAACTGGTGGTTGCCTACATCCAAGAAACCCTACAAAACATTGAAGCCGAGATTGGTGTTCGAGCCGCAACCGTGTACGCGATCGTTGGCGATGAAGGCTTAGAAATTGTCTTGATTCCCCTGCTGGGAGAGCCAATTCACTACAGCGTTCCCGAAGCAACCGAAGAGGCGATCGCGCAGACATTTGGCAATTTTATTGAGAGCTTAACCACGCCGCGACTGCGAAATACCACCGACTATTTACCCGCTTCGCAAACCTTTCATCGGTGGTTAATTTCGCCAATGGAAGCCGATTTAGAACGCTTGCAAATCGACACGCTGTTATTCTCTCTCGATCCGGGATTGCGATCGATCCCTCTCGCCGCATTACACGACGGCGAAACCTTTCTCGTCGAACGCTATCGTTATAGCCTCATCCCTAGTTTTAGCCTCACCGATCTCGCCTATCGCTATCCCGATGGCGTGGAGGTTTTAGCCATGGGAGCCAGCGAATTTGAGGAGCTCCAACCCTTACCTGCCGTGCCGATGGAGTTGCAACTGATATCGAGCAGTTTCGATCCTGACGAAACTTTCCTTAATGAAGCGTTTACCCTCAACAATTTGCGCCGAGAACGAAACGCGATCGCCGCAGAAATCGTTCACTTAGCCACCCATGCCAACTTCTCGCCTGGTGCTTTGGAAAATTCCTACATTCAACTTTGGAACCAGCGCCTTAACTTCCTCCAATTTCCCCAACTCAATCTTAACGCACCGATGACAAACCTACTGGTTTTAAGTGCTTGCCGCACCGCTTTAGGCGATCGCGAGGCAGAATTGGGTTTTGGTGGTTTAGCGATTCAATCGGGAGCGCAATCGGTGATTGCTAGCTTTTGGAATGTGAGCGACGAAGCCACATCGGGATTGATGGGGCAATTTTACGATTATTTATCGACAAATAATTTGCTTCTTAAAAGCGAGGCCTTGCGACAAGCGCAAATTGCCATGTTGCGGGGCGAGGTACGCTTTGAAGGCGGCCAGTTGCGGTTAGGAGAACGAGCGATCGACCTGCCGCCAGAAATTGTCGATCTAGGCAATAAACCCCTCACGCATCCTTTTTATTGGTCGAGTTTTACGACCATTGGTAGTCCCTGGTAGAGGCTCGTTTTGGTACTCGATCGAGATATGAGTAAAAAAAATGGTATCATCCCTCAAACAGCAGTTAAAACGGTTGGTTCTGGAAGCGGATCGCCTGCTGCTTTATAGGCGATAATCAACGATTCTAACGCTTCGATGCCATTTTGGGCAGCAGACTCGTAAGTGTCGCCGTGAGTTCGCCAAGTTTGTCCGGGAAAGTCGGGGAAACCAACGAGAAAACACTCGTCTTCTTCCGACCATTGAATCACCATTTGATACTTAAGCGTCTCCATTTTCAATTATCAATGAGCAATTATCAATGAGCAATTATAGAGGGAAAATGGAGTAGAGATTATTGTTCATTGTTCATTGTCGTATTGCCTTTTCAACGAACAACGCATCAACTATCAGCGCATCAGGGGTTTTTACCCTCGATCGACATTGAGAATTCTACAGCGAAGTGACCGAACTTCGTTGTTCGTTGTTCGTTGCTGCGTTGATGCGTTGTAGGAGGGTTTCCGTCCCTGATAGGGATGGGAGTAGAAAAAGACCAGATCTGTTTTCTACCGTAGAGACAGATTTACAGGTTTCCGTCCCTGATAGGGATGGGAGTAGAAAAAGATTGGAGACAACCCATTTGAACAGTTTTCCACTTTAGGAGGTTTCCGTCCCTGATAGGGATGGGAGTAGAAAAAGAACTTAGCGTTGTGGGATGTGAACCATGGAAATATTATCTGGTTTCCGTCCCTGATAGGGATGGGAGTAGAAAAAGACTAATCTTGGCGACAATAATAGTCGCTTCTTCCGCCGGGTTTCCGTCCCTGATAGGGATGGGAGTAGAAAAAGTTTTTGTATCTTTCACCCTCATGTTCTTCGGGGTTTTCTAGTTTCCGTCCCTGATAGGGATGGGAGTAGAAAAAGAGTCTATTCACCTCAATTTTTAACCTCGGTGGGTACTGTTTCCGTCCCTGATAGGGATGGGAGTAGAAAAAGACGGATTTGGTTGGTCGTGACGGAACTACGACTTTTTCGTTTCCGTCCCTGATAGGGATGGGAGTAGAAAAAGGGTCGGCTTCTGGAAGCCTCTCCTGGCCTGGGTTTTAGGTAGGCATTTTGGAGGGATAGCAAAAACGGGTCGAATAACTAGGAATATTTCTCAGTTACCCAACTCCTCACAGGTGTCAAACCTAGACCCTGAAAGGGATTGGAGGGATCCGACGAGAGAATGCGGGTTTCAGCCGCTACCCGTATCCCAACCCCTGCGGGGAATTCAAAATGCAAAATTAAAAATTCAAAATAAGGAAATCCCAATTTTGAACTCTGAACTCTGAACTCTGAATTGGAGCGTAGCGACAGGCGAGATGTCGGAAACAACGCGACTCGCGTAGAGTATTCAATTGTCAAGGTTCCGTTAGCGCCAACGAACCGAAGGCGCGAGCGCAACTCAACACCGACCCAAAAACCAGCATCCGATCGACGTTGACTATTTTACAGTCAAGTAACCGGGCTTCGTTGTTTGTTGTTCGTTGCTGCGTTGATGCGTTGATTGTTACCCCTTTGGGGTTTGAGCAAAAAAAGATATGTCTGTAGGATAGGCCCGATCGCGTTATCTTGTCAAGCCCGAGAATGTTACGAAATGCGATCGCGGTACAAGATGCACCTTAGCGAGGGCGAAGCATTCACCCTGTCGATCGATCGGTAGAATCGTTTGTTAACTTGTGTGAATGCTTAGCCCCTACACAACGACCCCTCGAACCTCGAACCTCATACCTCACACCTCATACCTCATTTAATGAGAAATGGCAGCTTTGTCCTCACTGACAATTTCCCCATCTTCTAGGTATAAAATGCGATCGGCCACATCTAAAATGCGCGGATCGTGGGTGACAATTAACACCGTTGCCCCGCCTTCCTTTGCCAAACGTCGCAACAACTCGATCGTCGCGTGACCGCTATGAGAATCCAAGGCCGCAGTGGGTTCGTCGGCGACAATTAAGGGCGGTTTTCCGGCCAAAGCACGGGCGATCGCGACTCGTTGTTTCTGTCCCCCCGACAAACTCGAGGGACGCAAATCGGCCCGATCTTTCAATCCCACCTCGCCCAACAATTCTAGGGCTTGACGGCGAGCGCTGTTACCGTGTATATCTTTTAAATTGAGTGCCACTTCGATATTTTCGGCTGCTGTCAGTGCCGGGAACAGGTTAAACCCCTGAAAAATAAAGCCAATATTTTGCAAGCGAAACCGCGACAGTTTGCGACGCGACATTTGCGTAATTTCGTGCCCCAATAGTTCCACTTGTCCGGCCGTAGGAGTCAGTAACCCTGCTAAAATAGTTAGCAGCGTGGTCTTGCCCGAACCGGACGGCCCCATCAACAATTGCACGCTCCCCTTGGCGATCGACAAATCGATCCCTTTGAGAACTTGAATGTCTTGATTTCCAGCAGGAAACGACATCTCGACTCCCTTGGCGACGATCGCCCCCTGTGCGTCAGAGGACGTATCCATCGGAAAGCGTGCGGTTTCGGGTTCGAGTGGGGAAACAATAATCATCGGTTTGTTAAATAATGTCCGATCGTACAGATCTTTGCCGAACACAAGGGGGGGATGCCCTCGCCCACACTACGACCTTAACAAGAAATCGCGCGGGACGATCGCCCTCCCAAGCCACAATCGCAGCCGTACTATTTCCACTACTAGCGGATTTTCGTCGGGACGATCGCATCGCTAAGACAAAGATTGCGATAAGAGATTGTAAAGCTACGATCGAAACACCGCCGCCGGATCCACTCGCGTCACCTTGGCGATGGCGAAAAATGCCGATCCGACGCACATAGCGACGGTTATTCCCAACACGCCGATCGCCGTTACGGGTGTAATCAAAATCGTCACCCCCATACTGGCTTCAGCCCACACCGAGACTCCCAAACATAGGGCCATTCCGGGCATATATCCCAGTACGGACATCCATAACGCCTGTTCGATGACAATGCGATACAGCGTCCAGTCCGACGCGCCCATGGCTTTAAGCGTACCATATTCTTTCAGGCGATCGCTGACAGAAGAATAGAGAATTTGCCCGACGATCGCCACGCCAACAATCACTCCCAACCCCGCCCCCAGGCCTAAAATAAACCCAACTCCCGTGCGCGATTTCCAGTACGATCGCGTCATCTCGGCCATTTCCTCGCGTGTCATCACCCGTACCTCGGGCAGAACGGTTTCCAAGCGTTGGGTGAGGGCTTCGAGATCTTGCCCCGGTTCGGCTTTAATGAGAATATGGGTAATGGCATCGCCGATGGCAAGCGGTTTGACAGGTGGTACGCCCGTTTCCGAGTCTTCTGTGCGATACACGGTACTGCAATCGAGTTCGCCATCGGGATTCGATCGACAGCGCACGGAAGAGGTTAACCCTACTGTCGCATAGGCTTTGGCAGACTCGATGGACATGAACGCAAACGTACTTGAAGCCGTTGACTGGGTTCCCTGCGTCAAACCGACGATCGTCGCGGGTAGGGAGTTCATTTGTCCGGTGTCGCCCACACCTTCAGCGTTGAGAGTATCGAGAGAAGATTCGTCTACGATCGCGGTATAGGGGTCTTTGAGGCGATCGATATCCCCTGCGGTGAGGTTCCACAGGCGAAACAATTGTCCGTCGGGATAGAACCCAATGGGGCGCATGGGGACAATATCTGCGGTGCCCGGTTTCGTCCACCGGGCGCTTCCCAAGAGTAAGGGTTCGGCAATTTCGACCCCCGGAACGGCGCGGGCTTCTTCGAGTAAGGCGGCAGGAATCGGTAGGGTGAGCTCGAAGTTGACCACTTGGTTAGAGGATACCAGAATGTCGGCCTTGGAGTTATCGACAACTAAAGCGGTCGATCGCGTAAAGCCTTCGAGTATCCCGGTTTGAATCGTAATTAAGGTGACAGCAAACATAATACCCGCTTGGGCGACTAAAAAGCGGGGAATGTCTTCGAGGAGGTTTTTGCGGGCGATCGATGCCATGGGGAAATACTCGATGCAGCGATGGTAGTCCCAATTGTAACGAAGTTTTGCGATCGATGGCGACACGGCGATTAAATTAAACGAGGTGTAGGTTGGGTTGAAGTCTGCAACCACAGATGAATAGGATAGACACAGATGGGTTTTTGGTCACAATTCAATGTGGAAGTAAGATGAATTAGGATAGTACATCTGTAGGTTGGGTTGAGGAACGAAAACCCAACAATCGCCCATTGATGGCGTTGGGTATCTACGCAATTTCTATAGTCTACTTGCAAACCGGGGAAAATCCTAGAGACGAGACGATCGCCTCCACCAGCGATCGATAACGCGATACAATCTCTCTTTGTCGGGTTCGGTCAGAAGTTGACCGATTTCAAGGCGATCGGTGGCTGTATCGAGATGGAGTTGCAGGCGATCTCTAAACCAATTGAGGGCGATCGTCCGAATCTGGTACTTGTCAATTGTTAAATTGTTTTGACCCGATAGAAATTTCCAGTCTAATTGAATTTCTCTCCAAACATCTAAATAAAAGTTGTCTGTATGTCTCGCTGGATCTCTGTTGCTGTTCGGACTACCAACCCTTTTGCGCTTGCAAGTTTCGGTATTGCTATATTGGTAGGATAGGATGTCGCGATCGAGCTTCAGTTTGGAATCGCCAACGCCTAAAACTGCAATGAGTAAAGATAAAATTAGATCGGAAGAGCG
>CAKZKB010000067.1 GCA_937121005.1 uncultured cyanobacterium
CCTAGCCGTGATTCAACAAAGCATTACCATTGCCTTAGTTTTGAATGCGACCTTCGTTGTCTTGGGTGTTGTCGGCATCATTGGCTTGCCCGTTGCTGTCCTCGAGGATATGGGGTCGTCCCTGCTGGTGACGCTCAACGCCCTGCGTTTGTTCGACGACAAGTAAGTCGGCACAGGCCATTTTTAAATACATCCCCAAGTCTTCAACGATATGAAACCCCAAGCGTTGGTAGAGTCGCAAGGCGCGATTAAAACGTTCGACGTACAAGATAATGGGTTTGTGTGCGGCTCGGGCTTCCGCTATCAATTGTTGCACCAACATTGTGCCGATTCCAAGACCGCGATCGTCCGGCAACAAAGCAATATCGATGAGGCGAATTTCGACATCGCTTCTGCTAACGTAAATGCGACCGATCGCGCGATCGCCGAGCAAAATAATTCTGCGATCGGCGTTGGTATAATGGGCATTGTAGTGAGCGGTTTGTGCTTGAAATTGCTGCTGTAAAAATAGATCGCACTGTGCGGGTGGCAATCCCCAAGCAGACACTTCCTCAATGCGCGTACTGCGGTACAATTGAGATAGAAACGCTTCGTCTGCGGGAACAACGGGACGAAACGCGATCGCCCCCGGATCGATGGTTTGTAAATTCATGTCAGTTTTCGGATCGACCTCATGGCACTTTAGCATTTAAAACCGCGATCGTCAAGTCGCTTTGCTCCAATTCAGAATTCAGAATTCAAAATTCAAACCTCTGGCTAAAAATTCAGAGGCTTGACTGAGGTTTGTACCCCTAACATTCTCGGTCATGCCTTTGTGAAGTATTTTGATTGGGTGTTGAGTTTTGTTGCTAAACGCAAATATGTATAAAAAATTACTGCAAATTTGACGCAACCCCCAGGCCAAACAAACACCATGCTAGGATTTTAGAAGGTACACGACGATACCAAACTTCAGCAATCGGGAGATTTGAAGTATGAGCGATCCATTTATCGGCGAGATTCGCATGGTGGGTTTCAACTGGGCCCCCCGAGGGTGGGCATTGTGTGACGGGCAACTACTATCAATTGCTCAAAACACAGCCTTGTATTCCCTCCTCGGCACTACCTATGGCGGCGACGGACGCACGACATTTGCCCTCCCCGATCTGCGGGGTCGCGTGCCCGTCCATCAAGGTCAGGGGGCCGGTTTGACCCCACGTCCCATCGGACAACGAGCCGGCCAGCAAGCTGTCACTCTCATCGCCAGCCAGATGCCATCTCACAATCATCAGGCAACAGGGGTAGCTCGCGGATCGACGGGTACGGGAACCGTACCATCGCCAGAAAATGCGGTTTGGGCTGTTGATGGTGGGGCCGGCGCAACGCCGTATATCCAATCTGACCCTAATGTTAATATGCGCGGCAACTCGCTACAGGTGACAGTTGGGAATGCTGGCGGAAATCAGGCCCACGACAATATGCAGCCGTTCCTCGTTGTCAATTTCGTCATTGCACTACAGGGTCTCTACCCGTCGCGATCGTAGCTGAGTCAGACGAGGACTCGATTTACGCGATCGCCTTGGCATCAAGGCGATCGCGTTGCTTGTGGGGAACCGGGCGATCGCGATCGCCGTCTCTATGGAACAACGATCGTCCGTCAGTGTTATCGCGATCGTTCCCAAACCTCTGTCTGAGGGAATATACTAAGGTAGTCAGCGTACATTCATTTTCCGTCCGCACGCCCGGCCCCATCCATCGCCGACTGGGGTCGATCGCTATTTTCTCAACATCTAACCCCATTCCGTAGGTATTGTCATGGTTTCGCCCCTACCCCGTTTCGGCAACGCCGTCGTTCCCTTTGCACCGGGAAATCGCAGCGATCGCACCTTGGTCATTATCGATGCCAGCCTGGAAGACTACCCGAGTTTAGTCTCTAAAACCGTTCCCGGTACGGAAGTGGTTATCTTAGAAAGCGATCGAGATGGTATCCATCGGATCTCTGAAGCCATCAAAGATACGAAATCAAAAATAAAAAGTATTCACATTCTCAGTCACGGATCGCCAGGAGAAATTTTTCTCGGTAACAGCGTTCTCAACACCGAAACATTATCGCGTTATGCAGGCGAACTGCGAAGCTGGCGAGAATTTTTAGCTGACGATGCCGATATTTTAATCTACGGTTGCAATGTTGCTTCGGAAAACAGTGCCGAGCAATTTATCGCACGGTTGCATCAACTCACGCAAGCCAATATTGCCGCATCAAAAACGTTAACAGGTGCGCCAGAACTCGGCGGCGTTCCCGGCCTCGAATTTCAGATCGGTCGCGTCAAAACGGCTGCTATTTCAATGGCAGAATACAGTGGGGTTTTAGCTCCCGCGATCGGAACGACGACGTTTGACAGCAATGTAACAGTTGGTACTAATCAGCCTTCACCACTATCGGGAACAATTGAGGGTTATACGTTTACGGTCATCTCATCAGACAGTAACGTTAGCCTTTTCAGTAGCCTTGGTGTTGTTCGTCTAGTTGCCTTTGGTGGTGGAACGTGGTCGGAAGGGCATTTTGCCTCAGACAATGGTAGCGAGTTCCAACTCGATAACTTCCGGTTCTCAACCGTCAGTGGTGGTGCAGCTGGGTTTGTTGGAGATCGTCTTGTGGTGACGGGTTATCGAGGTGGGGGAATAGTGGCTGGTGCTACATTCACATCAGCATTTACAATCGTCGATTTGACGACTTATACCGTTGATGTTTCTAGCAACACAGCCTTTGACAACGTTGATGAGATTCGGATCGATACAGATGATGGTGCTGGTAGCGGACAGATACGGATTGAAGATATAACTATTAGTGCGGCGGCGGCTGGGGATACAACACCTCCCACCTTCACCAGCATTACCCGACAAACTCCCACTTCCAGTCCGACAAATGCGGATACGCTGACTTTCCGAGCCACCTTTAACGAAAACGTACAGAACGTAGACGCGACAGACTTTGCCGTTACCGGAACCACTGCCACTGTTACTGGCGGCGTGACTCCCGTTAGTGCCTCTGTTTACGACATTACCGTATCGGGTGGTGACTTAGCCAGCTTCACAGGTGTAGTCGGACTCAATTTGGCTGGCGGACAGAATATTCAAGATCTGGCATTACCGACAGGAAATGCTCTACCGGGAACCGAACCCGCAACAGACGAAACCTATACCCTCGATAATACTCCTCCAGGAACACCCTCTGTTACCAGTATTACCTTTGATACCGGGATCAGCAACATTGACCAAATTACCAACGATACAACCTTAATTTTCATAGGATCGGCCGAACCCAACAGCACCGTAGAAATATTTATTGACGGTAGCAGTGTCGGCACGACAACCGCTATCGGTTCCGGTCTTTGGAGTTTCGACCATACAGGAACTACTCTAGGTGAAGGCGTATATGGTGTCCGAGCTCGATCGACAGATGCCGCCGGAAACATCGGGACTTTCTCGGCATTACTCAACGTTACCATCGATACCACTGCTCCGGCGGCTCCCTCAACCCCGGATATGACTGCCGCAACGGATACGGGAAGTTCTAATACTGACAATATTACCAGCGATACCACTCCTGATTTTACCGGAACTGCTGAAGCGAACAGCATCATTGAATTATTTGCTGGGGCCACCTCTGTAGGTACGACAACCGCCGATGGTTCCGGGAACTGGACGATAACAGCCAGTACCCTCGCCGCAGGCAACCATAATATCACCGCCACTGCTACTGATGTTGCCGGAAATACCAGCGTAGCTTCGAGTGCCTTACCGATTACTATTAGTACAGTTCCGACGGTTACGCTGTCATCGACTGGTTCTCCGTTGGCTGAAAATGGCGGCGTAGGTACGGTGACGGCGACGCTATCTAATGTGGCGATCGACCCTGTAACTGTCAACTTAGGCTTTACGGGAACGGCAACGGGAGGCGGAACCGATTATACTGCCAGTGGGACGCAAATCGTCATTCCAGTGGGTTCGACAACAGGGAACATCACCGTTACAGGTAATAACGATGCCTTAAACGAAGCCAACGAAACCGTCATTGTCGATATTACTGGCGTTACTAACGGCACGGAAAGCGGAACCCAGCAGCAAACCCTCACCATTACCGACGACGATCCCACTCCTACGCTATCGATAAACGATGTCACCGTTAACGAAGGAGACGGAACTGCGACTTTTACCGTCACTTTGTCAGCCGCAAGCGGACAAACGATACGGCAACAGCAGGCAACGACTATACGACTGCCACAGGAACGCTAAACTTTGTCGCTGGAGATACCAGCGAAACGGTGACGGTTAACATTACAGAAGATACCTTAGACGAAGCCAACGAAACCTTTTTTGTCAACTTAAGCGGTGAGACAAATGCGACGATCGCCGACAACCAAGGCATCGGAACCATTAACGATAACGATACTGCACCCACTGTCAGCTTTACTAGCAACAGCCAAAGTGTGGGAGAAAATGCGGGAACCGCCACCATCACCGCTCAATTGAGCGCAGTTTCGGGACAAAATGTTACCGTTCCCTTCACCATCAACGGCAGCAGTACGGCAACGGGAGGTGGCACGGATTATAGCATTACTGCTAGTCCGATTACTATTCCCGCCGGAAGCAACAGTGCGAGTATTACTGTCACTCTTAACAACGATGCGATCGACGAAGCCAACGAAACCGTCATTGTGGATATGGGAACTCCCACCAATGCAACCCAGGGAGCCACGACAACCCATACTCTAACAATAACTGATGACGACACTGCACCCACAATCTCCATTAACGATGTCACCGTTAACGAAGGAGACGGAACTGCTACCTTTACTGTCACTCTTTCCGCCGCAAGCGGACAAGCGGTGAGTGTCAACTACGCAACGGCAAATAATACAGCAACCGCAGGCAACGACTATACTACTGCTACAGGAACGCTAAACTTTGTCGCTGGCGATACCAGCGAACCGATTACGGTTAGCATTACAGACGATGCGTTAGATGAAGCCACCGAAACCTTTTTTGTGGACTTAAGCGGTGCGACAAATGCGACGATCGCCGACAACCAAGGACAAGCAACAATAACCGACAACGATCCCCAACCCAACGTCACCCTGAGTATTGGCGGTAACTTTGGCGAAAACGGCGGTACGACAATGCTAACTGCCACCTTAGATGCGGCATCGGGTCTCGATGTCACGGTTAATTTAACCTATAGCGGTGTAGCAGTCAACGGGACGGACTATAGCGGTGCAAATTCCATTGTCATTTCCGCCGGTTCTATGAGTCAAAGCATTACTTTGACGGGAACGGATGATGCTTCAGCAGAAGGCGACGAAACCGTAATTGTTGACATTACTAGCGTCACCAATGGCATAGAAAATGGGACGCAGCAAGTCACAGCGATCGTTGTCGATGATGACGTTCCTGGTGTCATCATTACCGAGTCTGGCGGTTCGACAGATGTTACCGAAGGCGGTACAACAGATACTTATACTGTTGTACTCGATACCCAACCGACAAATGCTGTGACGATCGCGATCGCTACTGGTTCTCAAGTCGATCCCATTACCAATTTAACCTTTAATCCCACTGGTGCAAACTTGTGGAGTACCCCGCAAACGGTGACGGTAACGGCAACAGATGACACGGTTGTGGAAGGAAACCACACCCAAACCATTACCCATACAGCCACCAGTACAGATGCCAATTACAACGGCATTACCATTGTCGATGTCACTGCCAATATTGCCGACAACGATATCGATTATGCCTTAACCACTTCCGGAGATGTCACCGAAGGCAACAGTGGAATGCAAACGGTGACATTTACAGTCACTCGTAGTGGCGATGTCAGTGGTACGAGTAGCGTCGATTATGCCATTGCGGGAACGGCAACCGATGGCACAGATTATAACAATATTCTCGTCGATGGAGTGGGAGGAACCGCAACGGGTACGATAAATTTTGCTGCTACTGATACCACAAAAACTATTACCGTTGATGTACTTGGCGATGGCAGCTTTGAAGGCAACGAGGCGATCGAACTCACTCTATCATCGCCAATGGCTCCGGGTACGGCAACGATTACAGACTCTCCGGCTACTATTACCATTATCAACGATGATGCGCCCCCGAATAGCGCTCCCGTCAACACTGTTCCCACCGATCCGCTAACGGGAGAAACGAATACAAGTATCGCTGTTTCTGGCATCTCGATCGCCGATGATAGTGCCATGCTGACGGTGATGCTAGCGGCAACAAACGGGACGCTAACCTTATCGAATACGATGGGTTTAACCTTTACGTCCGGGGATGGCGATGCCGATTCAACGCTCGCTTTTAGCGGCAGCTTAGCCGAGATAAATGCTGCTTTGTCGGGACTCAGCTTTACCTCAACTGCGGACTTTGTTGGCGATGCTAGCGTTCAAATTAGCACTAGCGATGGAGTCAACACGGATGCGGATACTGTTAACATTACTGTCACCGCAGCGACGGCTTCTCCCACCCCTTCACCTAACCCGGATCCCGCACCTTCTCCAGTTTCCGATCCGATTGTTTTTCCGCCGTCTCCCTCTCCTTCTCCCACACCCGTACCGGATAATGGTAGCGACGAACTCGATGTTACGCCGAATTTGATTCCCATTCCTGCTGTGGAGATGGAACTGGAGGCGATCGCCCTACCGACAACCGGATCGGGCATAATTACACCTGGAAACGATACGGTAATCGGAGGCAACGATGGCGATATTTTTGCCTTGCTTTCGGGTGAAGATATTGCCAATTTAGGGGCGGGTAACGATACCGTCAACGGCAATAAAGGTAACGATATTATCTCTGGCGGTGCGGGTGCAGATTTCTTGCACGGCGGCATGGATGCGGATACTTTAATTGGTGGAATGGATGGCGATATTTTGTTAGGAGATCTCGGCGACGATTTAATTGACGGCGGAGATGGTAGCGATTATATTAATGGTAATAAAGGACGCGATCGCATTGATGGCGGTGCGGATAGCGATACGGTTCGCGGGGGAATGGATAGCGATACCCTCACTGGCGGTACGGGTGACGATGCCATTTATGGTGATTTAGGCGACGACATTGCTGAAGGCGGCGACGGTGCGGATACAATATTGGGCGGCAACGGTAGCGATACCCTTTCCGGTCAAAATGGTAACGATGCGATTTTGGGGGGCAATGGAGTCGATATCCTCGATGGTAATCAGGGGGCGGACTATCTTAATGGTAATATGGGTGCGGATACCCTCGATGGCGGTGAAGGGAACGATACGTTACGCGGGGGGATGGATGACGATTTTATCCTCGGTGCGTCAGGTGACGATCTCATCTACGGCGACAAGGGTAACGATACCCTCATTGGGGCAAGCGGTGCGGATACGTTCGTGCTGCGTCCAGGTGACGGCATGGATGTTATTGTGGACTTTGAAGATGGTATCGACGCGATCGCGTTACCGGCTGGCATTACCTTCGACGATTTGACGATCGACGGCACTTTACCTAGCGTTACGATTCGTTTGGGAGACGAACGGCTGGCGACGGTGTTGAGTTCTGTACCGGGGACGATCGCGGCTTCAGATTTTGTTTCTGCGTAACTCAATATCTCCAAATTTGTAATTGTCCATCGTTCAAAGTCGATCGTCACAATAGAAACGTATCTACGGAACAGGAATGGGATCTTCTTATATCAGATCCGGTAGAACAGTTACGGTATTTGGCGGTGGTCTTTAGGTTTTAGGTTTTAGATTCTAGGTTATCATCCCTAATCCCTAATCCCTAATACCTAATACCTTTTAGTTGCGAATCTGCACGGGCATCACCAAATGAGTGGTTTTCAATCCCCCCAAGGGCGAGAGAATGGCGGGCATACTTTCACCGTTGAGCCGGATCTGAATCTCAGATGACTGCAACACTTTCAGCGAGTCGAGGACGTATTTAACGTTGAAGGCAATTTCTAAGTCTTCGCCGGAAATTTGGGCGCTGAGGGATTCGCGTCCCGTGCCAATTTCGCGTGCGTCAACCGAGAGAGAAACTTGTCCTTCGGCTGCGTCGATGTCGAATTTGACCACACTATTTTGGCGATCGGCCAAAACTGCAATCCGCTCGAGGGCTGACAGCAATTGACGGCGATCGACCGTCACTTGACGCTCGAAACTGCGCGGAATTAACTGACCGTAAGCGGGATACTGTCCTTCTAGCGTGCGGCTGGTAATGCGACGATCGCCGATTTCAAAAACCACTTGTCCGGGGGCGATCGACAAAACGATCGCATCTTGACCCAGTTTACCCGCAATCCGCTCCACTTCCCGCAGCGCCCGCGCCGGAACCGTCACTTCAAACGGTTCGTAGGTATCGGTGATTAAATTGGAGGTATCGGCGGTCTTCTCTTCTCCCTCTTCCGAGTCTTCCGACTCTTCTACTTCTTCAGTTTCAGCCGCTTTCTCAATCCGCACCACCGCCAAGCGATGGCCGTCGGTGGCAGCAAATTCTAACCCTTCTTCGTCCGCTTTTAAATGGACACCCGTCAGCACTTGCTTGGTTTCGTCGCTACTGGTGGCAAACAGCGTCCCCCGCAAGCCCTCAATGGGGGCCTCGCCACCCAAGCGCACGGACTGACCTTCTTCAATTTCGGGCAAGGATGGAAATTCTTCAGTTCCCATGCCGCGCATCTGATAGCGTCCCGAAGCTGAAACCAGCGTCGCCAGAATGCTGCTGGCTTCTTCGTCGGCTTCTGTTTCTTCCGTCTCTAGGGTCAGATCGCCCTCGGACAAGCGCGAGACAATATCTCCGAGCAACTTGGCCGGTAACGTCGCTTCTCCGGGTTCTTCCACTTGAGCCTCGAACCGCGTCTGGATGCCCAAGCTCAAATCGAAGGCCGTCAACTGGACGTACTGCTGTTCGGCATCGGCCACCAGGCGGACGTTGGCGAGTACGGGATGGGTGGGGTGCGTCGGTACGGCCCGGACGACCAGGGAGAGGTTTTGGTTGAGATCGCTTTGGCGGCAGACCAGTTTCATGGTGGTAGGCGAGGAGAAAGGCCCTCACGAGAATAGCGCCGAATTCGAGTTCCCGTCAACGGCTGCGAGCGCACTTAATCGGGATACTGTTAACTTGTCGTTAAACAATTGCCATCGCGCTTCGGTACGGATGCTGTGGAAAAATTTCGCCTTTGCGCCCTCAAAGCCAGCTTCAGGCGATTCGAGCTTGTGGAAAACCTGTGGAAAACTACCCTAGTTTTTCCACAGCCCGGTTTTCCCGAACAATTCCCGAACAACATTTTCGGGAGATTTTTCGCTGTCTTTAAAAGACGGGATCGTTCGAGATCGCGCGATCGAGACCGCCATCGACGAGAAGTCCTTGCCAGTTGTCGCGGACGATGGCATGGGTGGCCGACGATCGCATCAACTCGGCCATTACCGCAACGGCATCGTACCAAATTCCGGCTTCGGCGTAGGCAGCCGCCCGTTCCAGGGAGAGGGTTTCGTCCTCGAAAACCAAGTCCGCAGGCGGGGTGATGCGGGTGACGCTGCCAC
>CAKZKB010000068.1 GCA_937121005.1 uncultured cyanobacterium
CTGAAGGGAGAAACTCAGATTTTGTCCGGCTATAAGTGAGAAACCGGGTTTCTACACCCGTTTAGCCTAGCATACTTGAATCCTTACAGTACAGTTGGCGAATGCTTCGCCCTATCCAAGTTGCATACCATTGTACCATCGATTGGATTTGATAATAAAGGTCTACATTAAATTAATCCTGCATCGCGTTTTCTCCAAAATTCATCTCGTTCGGCTTGGTCTTGTCGGCGCTTTTCGTGCTGGGCTATGTTAAGATCGGTATTGAAGCGATCGACGATCGCCTGTTCCATTTGCAAAAACTCCATCCCGCGCAGGGAGGAAACAGGTTGCACTTTGGAAATAACATGAGCCGAGATCGCCGTTGGTATTGGTTCCTGAGTTTGCCCGGAAAATCGTTTTCCTGTCACCACGTACCAAGCAAACATTTCGCAGTTGTTCGTACTGATACTATAGGGGCCAAATTGTTGTGGGTAGTCGCGGACTCGCTGTTCTTGTTCTGGAGTCAGATCGGCTCCTTTCCCTTTAATTTCAATCCCATTTGGCCCCCAACCGATCGAATTAGTAAACGTGCCATCAGATGAAAGGAAGTAATGTCGGGCAATTCCCGCCGTCACTTCGATTTTCATGCTGTAAATTGAAACAGTCATATCAATTTTAGATTTTAGATTTTAGATTTTGGATTGACCTCGGGTTAAAGCCGGAGGCTTGGAATACCGAATCGGTTTTCCTTCTCCCGCATCAATGCGGGGGCTTGTATCCATAATATTCCCGGTCATTCTGGCGAAAACCTGGATTTTGAAGTCAAGTCCTCTGGAGGATACGAACCGTGAGTGCCATTGATTACAATACCATGACTCTCGACGAATTGCGACGATACGTTCTCGCGCATCGAAACGATTCGGAAGCATTTTATACTTATGTCGATCGCTCTAAAGTAGCAGGACGGATGATTACCATCGATCCTAGGGATCCTCATTGGGAAGAAAAATTAGACGATCGTCTCAAAAAAATAGACGATCGCCCCACGATCTAGCCCTTGATTTGTCTGAATTTACCAGTCATCTCGCGAGCGATCGCCCCCTAGAACTCTTACCCTTCCGAGGGTTGCTTCATGGCTTTTACCAACTCCGCCGCCACCTCGGGACGAGAAAACTCTGGCGGTGGCATTTCGCCGCGACGCAACATTTCTCGCACCTTCGTACCCGACAAATGAATGCGATCTTCGGGCAAACTGGGGCTAGTTTTCGCAGTTGCCATTCCCCCGGTACGCTTGCAATAGAAAGCGTGCTCGAACTTCATCGGAGTAATGCCCAATTCATCGCGATCGAATTCATCGAAAATATGTTGCGCGTCGTAAGTGCCGTAATAGTCACCAACGCCAGCATGATCGCGACCGACAATAAAATGCGTGCAGCCGTAATTTTTCCGCACCAGGGCGTGTAAAATGGCTTCTCGCGGGCCGGCGTAGCGCATAGCAGCCGGATAAATCGCCAGCATGACCCGCTCTTTCGGATAGTAGTGTTCGAGGATAATTTCGTAACAGCGCATCCGCACTTCGGCGGGAATGTCGTCGCTTTTAGTTGCCCCGACTAAGGGATTTAACAACAACCCATCTACCGTTTCTAGGGCGCATTTCTGGATGTATTCGTGGGCGCGATGGATGGGGTTGCGGGTTTGGAAGCCGACAACGGTTTTGAAGCCTTTATCGATAAAAAGGGCGCGAGTTTCGGCCGGATCGATTTGATATTTAGGAAATAGTGGATGGGGATCGCGCTGCAACAACCAAACGGGGCCAGCGAGGTTGATGTTCCCTTGTTTGTAAATGACGGCGACACCGGGATGTTTTTCGTCGTTGGTACGATAAACGTGGAGGGCTTCCCGTTGCTTGTCTGCGGCGTATTTTTGGGTGAGTTCCAACACGCCAACAAAACGGCCGCTAGGATCGTCAAGGCGAACGGTATCGCCTTCGGTGAGGGAGTTGGCAACTTCTTCGCTGACGGGTAGGGTAATGGGAATCGCCCAAGGCAAGCCGTTTGCCAGGCGCATATCGTCAACGACGCATTTATAGTCTTTTTCTTCTTGGAACCCAGTCAGGGGACTGAAACCGCCGATCGCGATCAGCACCAGGTCGGAAAAGGCCCGATCGTCGATTTGGACGCGGGGCAATTCCTCGGCGCGATCGAGGTACTCTTGGCGGCGTTGGGGCGTACAAACTCGGTTAACCAGTTGGCCCCCGTGCGGGGCGATCGTCTGTGGGTGCTGGCTCAAGGCTCTGGTGAGGGTGAATGTGCTGCGGCCATGATACTACGAGAGGGAGTAGGTATTAGGTTTTAGGTTTTAGGTATTA
>CAKZKB010000069.1 GCA_937121005.1 uncultured cyanobacterium
GTGGGTGGGTTTATGGGAGCATTGGTGCAAGGGTTGCGGCGATCGGCTTTTTCTAACGAAGCTGGGTTCGGTTCGGCCGCGATCGCCCACGCTGCTGCCCGCACGGACGAACCCGTTCGCGAAGGCATTGTGGCGTTGTTAGAACCGTTTATCGATACGGTTGTGGTTTGCAATATGACCGCCTTGATTGTAATTATCACGGGTAAATATCTCGACCCAGATTTGCAAGGGGTAGAAATTACCTCGGAAGCCTTTGCTACGGTTATTGGTTGGTTTCCCATCGTTCTCGCGGTCGCAACTTTGTTGTTCGCATTTTCAACCGTGATTTCCTGGAGTTATTACGGGCAACAGTCCTGGACATTTTTGTTCGGAGAGAAAAGCCTGATTGTCTATCGCGTTTTGTTTGTGATTGGCATTTTCGCGGGGTCGATTATCGAAGATCTGGGATCGATTATCGATTTTACCGACATGATGTTCTTTTCTATGGCATTTCCGAACATACTCGGCTGCTATTTTCTCTCGAATCAAGTTGCTGGCGATCTCAACAATTATATGATGCGATTGCGTACTGGCCAAATGCCTGTTTACAAGTAGAATCGCGCTTGCTGTAACATCCGGGCGAACGCCGTTCGCCCCTACACTTCTCTCTCGCGATCGCATAGCGTCTCGCTCCCGAACTGGAAAAGGGGATTAGGGAATTGGGGGTTTGGGGGATTAGGGGGAAATCAATTTTCATCCTTCATCCTTCTGAATTCATCCTTGAAAGAACCTCATACCTCACCCCTCGCACCTCGCACCTCTCTACAACCTTGACTTTATGCCCTTGTTCGCTTAAACTGTTTGTCATTCACCTCAACATCGGCGATCGCGTTTTTCCTACCGCCATCTAGTCCGGGAGTACCGATGGCGATCGCCTCAGTGCCGAACAATTTGACAAGCCAACATGAAAACCAGCGATCGTCCCCTTACTAACCTCGATGCGTCTCTCTCTCGCACGGCTTCAGTGAGCCGTACCACCGGAGAAACTGACGTACAAGTAACCGTTAATTTAGATGGAACCGGGCGCTGTCATGCCGACACGGGTATTCCCTTTCTCGATCATATGTTACACCAAATTGCCTCGCACGGTTTGGTGGATTTAGACGTGCGGGCAAAAGGCGATATCGAAATTGACGACCACCACACCAACGAAGATGTGGGGATTACCTTCGGGCAAGCCTTGGCTAAAGCATTGGGCGATCGCAAAGGAATCGTGCGCTTCGGGCATTTTTTAGCCCCGCTAGACGAAGCCTTAGTGCAAGTGTCCCTCGACTTTTCCGGTCGTCCCCATCTCACTTATAAATTAGATATTCCTACCCAACGAGTGGGAACTTACGACACCCAACTGGTACGAGAATTTTTTGTGGCGGTGACTAACGATGCTAAAATGACGCTGCACATTCGTCAACTCGATGGCATCAATTCCCATCATATTATCGAAGCCACTTTTAAAGCCTTTGCCCGATCGCTACGCATGGCCACTGAAGTCGATCCCCGGCGATCGCAAACCATCCCCAGTTCTAAAGGAGTGTTGTAGGTATTAGGTATTAGGTATTAGGTATTAGGGAGAGTACAAGGATTTAAGCGAACACTGACACCGATCCCCCCTTCTCCTTGTCTCCTTGTCCCCTTGTCTCCCCAAACCCCCAAACCCCTAATCTAAAAACGGGTCACTGAAATAGCGGTTGCCAAGTGAGGGCGCGATCGTCCATACTAAGGATGGCTCGATGAGTTAGGTACGCTACAACTCCTGTCGAGTAGGGAATGGGGGACTATGGCTAAGTTAGTCGTTCTGAAACTGGAGGGAAGCGTCGATCGCGGTTGTCGGGTGACGATGGAAATTGCCCCTGAAGGCGATCGACCCCGAGAGAGTGTCAGTGGGGACTTACCCCCGATGACGCAACTGCGCGATCGCTACAACGACTGGCGATCGACTTACCACCAACTAGGACTCTCCCATCGCGGAATTCGGGCCTTGCAAGTCCGCTATAATGAAGGTTCGCGCACTGAAGAAATCGAACAGGGGTTGCGTCAGTGTCGCGAACTCGCCGATCGCCTGCACGAACACCTCAACAATTGGTTAAAATCCCCGTCTTTCCTCAAAATTCGCGAAACTTGGCTCGAAAACATCGATCGCGATGAAGAAGTGCGCGTCTTAATTGCTACGCTAGATCCGCAACTGCGACAAATTCCTTGGCATCAATGGGAATTTCTCGACAACTATCGCCGCACCGAAGTCGGTTTGTGCGCCCCAGAATATCGATCGCCGAGCTCGCAAAAGCTGCGATTGCAACCCAAACCCGTGCGAATTTTAGCCATCTTTGGGTATAACGACGGTCTAGATCTCGACAGCGATCGCGCCTTCTTAAAAAAACTGCCCGGAGCGCAACTCACCTGCTTAAAACAGCCCCAACGCCACGAACTCAACGATAAACTCTGGAGCCGTCCCTGGGATATTTTATTTTTTGCCGGCCACAGCATCACCGAAGGCGATACCGGACGCATTTATATTAACGAAACTGATAGTCTTACCGTTGAAGAGTTGCAACGCGCTCTCAAAAAAGCCGTCGATCGTGGTTTGCAACTGGCGATTTTCAACTCTTGCGATGGCTTGGGTTTGGCTAGCGCCCTGGAACAATTGCACCTTCCCCAAGTCATCGTCATGCGCGAACCCGTTCCCGACGAAGTGGCGCGGGAGTTTTTGCGACATTTTCTGCGCGGTTTTGCGCGGGGAAATTCATTGTATCAAGCCGTGCGCGAAGCCCGCGATCGCCTGCACGGTAAAGAAGATAACTTTCCCTGCGCCAGTTGGCTGCCCGCCATCTGCCAGAACCCGGCCGCCCGTCCTCCCACTTGGTCTCAGTTGCGCGGGATTGGCGGCCAGGGAGCCACAAAAGCAGTGGCCGCCAGCGTTTTAGCCGCTCTCGCCGTCATCGCCCTGCGCCACTTCGGGATGTTGCAACTGTGGGAATTGCAGGCTTACGATACCCTGATGCGGCTGCGATCGCCCGAACCGATGGACGATCGCCTGTTGGTAGTCGAAGCCACCGCCGCCGACGTGGAAGAATACGGGTTTCCCTTGCCCGATGATGTCTTAGCCCGTACCTTAGAAACCCTCGATCGCCATCAAGCCCGCGCCGTCGGGTTAAATATCTTTCGCGATCGCCCGGTGGGAGAAGGCCGCGATCGCTTCCTCGATCGCCTGCAAGCCCGAGACGGGCGGGCGACCATCTGCACTGTCCATAATAGCGATAGCACTCAGGCAATACCGCCCCCCGAAGGCGCACCGGAAAATACCCTCGGGTTTAGTAACGTCGTCCTCGATCCCGACGGCATTTTGCGCCGCCACCTGCTGTTTATGAACACCGATCGCCAGGAACCGTGCGCCACAGAAATGGCTTTGAGCACGCGCTTGGCCCTAAACTATCTGGCCGTCGATGGGATTGAAGCGCAAACCGTCAACACCATGCAAATGCGCTTGGGCGAAACCACCTTCGTTCCCCTAGAAGGCGATCGCGGCCCCTACGCCAACCTAGACGCGCGGGGGTTTCAGGTGATGCTCAACTATCGCCAAACCGACGAGCTCGCGCGTCGCGTCTCCTTGTCCCAACTGCTCGATGGCAATGTCGATGCCGACTGGATCCACGATCGAGCCGTACTGGTGGGCGTGACCGTACCGCTAGATACCAACAGCTATTTTACCCCCCAAAGTGCCGCCACTTGGCCCTACGAACAAACCTCGGGCCTGTGGTTGCAAGCGCAAATGACCAGCCAACTGCTCGGGGCCGCCTTAGACGGCCGTTCCCCGATTTGGATGCTACCGCCTTGGGGCGAAACCCTGTGGATCTGGGGTTGGGCCGCAGTGGGGGCCGGACTGGTTTGGCGCTGGGGACGGACACCCAAGACTCTCGCTGCGGTGGCGATCGCCGTCGTTAGCGTCGGAGGAGTCAGTGTTTGGCTGCTCGAGGGCGGCGCTTGGATGCCCGTCGTTCCCGGATCCCTAGCCGTTGCGGCCGCTGCTGGAGGAACCGCGATCGCCTCGTCAACGCAACAACGCATCAACGAG
>CAKZKB010000070.1 GCA_937121005.1 uncultured cyanobacterium
ATTTGTGGACGGGTTCTCTCAATGGTGTGCGTTTACAAATCTGGGGAACTTGGCTCTTTTATGGAGTTTTAGTGGACTTAGGAGATGCGGTGGCTGATGAATTGTCCTTGCCCATCGATTCCATTTCTTTAGAGATGATTTATCGGGGTCTTTATCATTTCTCTGTGGCTCGCCAAAAAGGACTGGCTTCCGATCCGGTTAAATACTTTGCGGCTCCAGAAAACAAGGATTTGGGCATTGTCAAGCAGAAACGAAAGCCCAGAACACGGCTCATTGTCTCTCCTTTCCCCGCAAGGCAACGTTCTCCTGAAGAGTTTTTCTTTCAACCTAGCTCTCAAAACCCCTTGACAACTGGCTTACAGCCTTAACTTGTCACCAATGCTCGAAACTCGAACTTTTGTTTTCGGTACGAGAACTTTTGTTCTCTAGTTGTCGGGGGTGGAGTGCCGTCAACTTGAACTCGCGGGCATTGAACTTGTGGGCAATCGCCACCAGTCCCACTTCGGTCAGTCGGCGCAACGCTGACCGGAGCCACTTGTCGCAGTAGGGTTTTTTCCGACCTCGGGCGGCAAACTCGTTAAAATCGTTGAGATTGATTTCTTGTTGTACGCCACCGGGAAATCGCCGCAGGAGCCACCGATACAACTGTTGGGCGCACGGCGGCAAGTCAAAACAGAGTCCGTCGATCGCCTCTGTTGCCATCGCAAATGCTGTCATCTTCTACAATGGGGGTAATTTCTACAATTGGTTTGGGGCGATGTTTGCAGCATTGCCCCATTTTCTTGGGGTGGGAGGATTGGGCGCGATCTCCTAATCGTCATCCTCATCAACAACGGTTAGCAGGTCATCGCAGGTCATCTTGGCGTTCCCTGTCAGTTTGCGAGCCCAGTCGCGCAGTCGCAACAAGGTCACGTAATCGCTCTTATATAGCGTCCCATCTCGTGCGGACGAGAGGGTACGCTTGTCTATCTTGATGCCGTTCATCAACAAGGTTTCGTATGCCTTGTTGACGGACAAATCTTTGGGCCAGTGCGGGCCGAGGTTGACGTATGCCTTATCCATATCTGGAATCTTAGGTGCTACGTCAATGCTCGCACGCACAGCCTCAAGTACGTTAGCTGTCATGTGTCCGGGATAGGCGTTGAACTTCCCCCCAACTATAGCACGTATCAGCTTTAACGTTGAACATTAAAATAATACTTGCACGCTATACGTTGACGCGCTATAGTATGAATATCGGCATCGGAGGCGCTCTCTCCCACCGACGGAAGCGCCCACCGCCACTGCCACATCTCACACAACAGCAGGAACGAATATGGGACAAGCAAGCCGCAGGAAAAAGAACCGACGCTACCTCCCAAACGGAGCGGCAATCAATTTAGATGGCGATTTCAACGCTCGACTTTTTGAAGGGAATACCAACCCCCAACTACTAGCCCTGTTCGACGAACTGTTAAAAGTCGGATTTAACGCGGCCAAAGAAGGCTATATCCGCCATGGCGAGCGTGGGGTTGTTTTTATGGACGACGAAATCGGTATCGTATATTTGCCCATCGATCTGTGGAAAAAGCATTTTTACCACCATAATCGCACCACTCCCCGGAACTCATCACTCTTGCAGGCGATCGCGCAAAACGAGGCAAGTTCTTGTTTTACTGAGATTCAGGAATACGTGCGAACCTACAATCCTGACTCAGAATGGATCCACTTCTCGGTTGACGATCTAGGCCCCTCAGTCAGGCTCTTCAAGTCAAGTTTGTCTGAGATGAAATCACTGTGGCAACAACAAGGTATGCACCCGCATAAGCATAAGGCTAAGGTTTAATCGCCATCGCCAATCACCACAACGGGATCTCGATCCCCCCAGTCCACTACCACCAGCCACGTCTTTATACTGTCTAATAGAAGATAGACACTCTACAAGACATGGCTATGGACACCGATTCTCTCACCATTAAAGAACTCCAGGAACGCTACGGCATCAAGACCCGCCAAACGGTCTACAACTGGTGCGAGGCGGCGGGAATTGAGTTCGACAAGGACGATCGCAACCGCAGCGTCATCCCGGCTGACAAACTTCCCCTACTCGACCAGGTGCGAGACCACGTTGCCGATGGCGGTCGCCTCGATCGCTTTACTCCCATCTCCGAAACCGTCCCGGACACCCAACAAGACACAACGCTAGACACCATAGAAGACACCTCTACCCCGACTGTCTACCCCCCAGAAGACACCCATCTCCTGGTGCAACTGTTGGGGGCGATCGCGTCTCATTTACCCACATCCTCTCCCCTCGATGCCTATCGCGACTTGGAAGAGGCGGCGGCTAAGGGCTGGCTGCTCGATACCTCTACGGTTCGCAGTCTCATCGGGGTCGCACCACGCGGCGAGCGCTTCGTTCGCGGCGGCTGGCAGTTCGATCGCTCTGGCAAGTTGGGACGCTCTAGCGCCTGGAGGGTCACTAAGCCTGAGTAGCTGTCTAACGATGGCAAGACAGCCTGACGTACACCAACCATCGCCCGGCCCCAAGCGACCCTATCAGCACCGATCCCCCAACTCCGAACTCTTTACTACTTATTTTAGAAGTATCTTGTTTAATGAGTAAAAGCAATCTATAATGAGTAGTAACGAATTGAGGAGACACAGACATGGCCACCTGGCAAGACATCAAGTACCGCCCCACTTGGATCCGCGATCGCCTAGAGGCGCTGATGCCCCAACTGGAGCCCCTGACGGTTGAGGACGAAGACCGGGCCAGAGAACTCATTGATGCTGAGATTGCCTACTGGGAGAACGATCGCGGCATTGCCAAAAGTACGCAGCGCAATCCCATCACTCAATACAAAAAAGCGATCGCCACCATTCCCCTCACCGATCGCAACACCTGGATCAACCCCTACGATCAGAAAGCCTTCCACATCGCGGCTAAGCCTTTACAGGAGTATTTCACCTCTCTAATTCGCGATGAGGGCATCAACGATCCCACTCGCCGCAGTGTGGAGAAACGACAGCAAAACCAGGTGTTGCTCGGTCAAGAGCGCATCGATAACTACTTAGAAACGACGGCAACTCTGCTCGATTCCGAGGACTGGGTAGACCTGACGGTTGGCATCCTCGCTGCAACGGGACGGCGACTCTCTGAGGCGTTGAAGGCGGCAACTTTCAAGGTCAAGGGCGAGTATTCTCTGTGGTTTGCGGGACAGCTTAAGGGCAATATTGCCCATATTCCTTACGAAATTCCTACCCTACTCCCGGCCCAGAAAGTGGACGCGGCACTCTCGACACTGCGCCAAGTTTACCCGTGCTGCGATCCTAACAAAGAAGACTTCTCTGCCGAATCGATTAAAGTTAAAGCCCGCCTCAATGAGTTGAGTTTAATCCCCCCCAAGTCGAGTAAAGAAGAGGTCACGGCTCACGATCTGCGAGCGGCTTATTTACGCTTATCTATTTTCTTCTACTGTCCTTTGAAGATTGACGAGAACCTATTTGCGGACTACATTGCCGGACATTGGTCTGTCGATGACGAAAACCGCATCAAAATTCATTCTGGCAGCAATGAGAACTATCGCGATTACCAAGTTGCCCCGGATGCGATCGCGGCGGCGAAGGGCTACAACAAAGGATCTCGTTTAGACGATACCCATGTGGAAATTGTCGATTACTTTCGCTTGGGTCATCTGACGTTTCCCGATGTGGATGTCAAGGCGATCGTCTCTGACCTTCTCGATCGCGATCGCTGGCAAGATCTCGCTGTCGGGTTCGTGGCGGCTACGGGTTTAATGGCTCCCAAGATGCTCGTTATGGGTGCGGTGAAGAAAGCAGGCGATCGCACTATTTCCCATCGCTATGGGGAAACGGTGGGTTTTGCCGATCGCCACTTTATCGGTACGCTTGCCCCAACCGATGACATCATTTCAGCCCGCGATCGCTTTTGGAATGTTAAGCCCAACGGGGTAGAAGTCCCTCGTGGTGACGGTTGGGGCGATTTGAAACCGAGCATTGAGGCGACGGTGCGCCAACACTTTGCTATGGCCCGTCTCAGCAGTTTGGATGACCTGGTTCGCCATTACAGTGAAAATGCCCCGGAGCCGGAACCAGAACCCA
>CAKZKB010000071.1 GCA_937121005.1 uncultured cyanobacterium
TAAAAGTCGATGGAACGACGCACTTCGTCGGCCAGTTCCCCTAGCACTTTCAGCATAGCGGACGTACCGGGGTTGGTTCCTCCCATTGTACCCATGGTCATCCCGTCTCCGGTACCCCCCACAGGCAGGGTCATGCCCTGTAACAGTTCGATGTTACGCGATGGCGGCAAGTTCATGGCTTGGGATAGGGCACTTTGAATTTGGAACGTACCGATGGGGATCGTCCGCGAGAACTGGGGGATCCCGTCTACTACAATGGCGATTTCGGTGCTATCGAATTCTAAATCGGCCAGAACGGCGGCTTCTTGGGAGGTAAACTGCTGGAGTTGTTCTTGGACGATCCGCAAGAGGGAAAAGCTGCTGACTTCAACGACATCGAGGCTCAACCCGGCTTCTTGAAAGGTACTCAGGTAGCTGTCGGTGACTTCTTTGCGGGTGGCGACGAGCAAGACTTGCACTTGTTCGAGGCCGTCTTCATCGACAAAAGAACCGAGTTTTTGATAGTCGATGTCGGCTTCTTCGCGGGCGTAGGGGAGGTAGAGTCCGGCTTCTTGGTTGATGTAGTCGCGCAGTTCGGTTTCGTTGTTGAGTTCGGCGGGGACGGGAACCAGGCGGACGACGGCTTCGCGGGCGGGAATGGCGGTGGCGATATGCTTGGCTTTGATTTTGGCTTCGGTAAGCAGTTCGTCGAGGATTTGAGCCAGAAGGGGTTGGTCGATGATTTGCCCTTCCTCGAAGGCTCCTTCGGGGACTTCGGCCGAGAGAAATTGCTCGATCGCCAGTTTTTGTCGCGCTCGACGCAGTTTAATGATGTTGATGCGATCGGGGGACAGTTCGATCCCGATACCTTGCTTGGACTTGGAGAACAGGTTTTTGACAAAGTTAACCACGAGTCGATTCCCTATGCGCGACGGGGGGAGGGCGCGATCGCTTGCCTAACACCAGTGTATCGGTTTATCGAGCCAATTGGGGAAAATGGGATTTTTACAGGCTGGCCTGGCCCCCTTTTGGCGATCGAGTCACGTTCGCACCGTCCAATGTCGGCACGCACCTCACTCGGATACCCGTATCGATAAGATCCCTTTCAGTTCTACCACGAATGTCGGCAACGCGGCGAGGGATTTAAACAATGGATGCGAATGTTTTGCGCCTACGAGGATGGTACAATTGGGTGCATCCTGGAAAGAGGGCGAGGCATTCGCCAACCAAGTTGACTGCGAAATCTTTATGTTCTCGCGCGAATGTTTTGCGCCTACGAGGATGGTACAATTAGGTGCATCCTGGAAAGAGGGCGAGGCATTCGCCAACAAAGTTGCCTGCGAAATCTTTATGTTCTTGTGCGAATATTTTGTCCCTACAGGGATGGTACAATTGGGTGCATCCTGGAAAGAGGGCGAGGCATTCGCCAACAAAGTTGACTGCGAAATCTTTATATTCTTGTGCGAATGTTTTGCCCCTACAAGGATGGTACAATTGGGTGCATCCTGGAAAGAGGGCGAGGCATTCGCCAACAAAGTTGACTGCGAAATCTTTATGTTCTTGTGCGAATGCCTAGCCCCTACAAGGATTGGAGATAATCTAAAAACATCATGACAGAAGTTGTAATTGACGACAGTTGGTATCAACGCCCGCAAGACGCGATCGCCGCCATTTCCGCCGGGGGAATTGTGGCTCGCAAACAAGGCGATACCATCTATATTGCCTTGGTTTTAGAAGGGAAACGCCAACACTACGTTTTGCCGAAAGGTCATGTCGAACCCGGCGAAACTTTAGAAGAAGCGGCGCGGCGAGAAATTGCCGAAGAAGCGGGATTGACGGAGTTAAACCTCGTCTGCGAACTAGGCTATCGGGAACGATTTAGCTTCTCGAAAAAAGAGTGGAAACAGATCTACTATTTTCTCTATACCAGCGATCGCGCTGACGGTCAACCGAGCGATCCCGATATTGCTTACGAACTCGAATGGTTCGCCCTCGACAATCTCCCGGAGGTGTTTTGGCGCGAACAGCGAGAACTGATCGAGATCTCTCGTCCAAAAATTGAAGCGGCGTTCGATCGCTAAACTCTGGGCCATCAAATCTAAAAATAACGTTTAAATTCGCAGTCGCTCGCAATCCCCATCGCCAAACCGGAGTATAATAGATTTCGTCTGTTTGGGAGTCGCGATCGTGGAACTTTCACCGAAAGTCGAGTACGCCCTACTCGCCCTGTTAGAACTTACTGCTTGGTACGAACAGCAAATTCCCGTCCGCATTCAGGCGATCGCCGATCGCCAGCAACTTGGCGATCGCTACCTCGAACAAATTCTCGCCACCTTGCGACGCGGGGGTTTAGTGCGATCGCAGCGAGGGGCCAAAGGCGGCTACTTGCTGGCCCGAGATCCGCGTTCGGTGACGCTATTTGACGCGATCGAATGTATGGAAGGAAACTCAGCCAGCGATGCAGAAACCGCATCGGTACAACCCACGCCAAGCGTAGAAGCGGTGCGCGAAATTTGGCAAGAAATGTATCGCACCCTGCATAAAATGATGCAAAAATATACCCTACAAGATTTGTACGAGCGGCAAAAAGCCAAGCAGCCGCAAGATATCATGTACTACATCTAAAACCCTACTACCCATCATGAATATCGCCCACAACATTACCGAACTCGTCGGACGCACTCCTTTAGTGCAACTCAATCGCATTCCTCAAGCTGAAGGTTGCGTGGCCCGAATTGTCATGAAACTTGAAGGAATGAACCCCGCCGCCTCTGTCAAAGATCGCATCGGTGTCAACATGATAAATGCCGCCGAACGCGAAGGGACGATCGTCCCCGGAAAAACTGTTCTTGTCGAACCCACCTCGGGCAACACGGGTATCGCTCTGGCCATGGTCGCCGCCGCCCGAGGCTATACTTTAATCCTGACCATGCCCGAAACCATGAGTACCGAACGCCGGGCCATGCTGAAGGCTTACGGGGCGCAACTGGAACTCACCCCCGGTAGTGGGGGCATGGGTGGGGCCATTTCGCGGGCGCGAGAAATTGCCGAAAACACGCCCAACGCCTATATGTTGCAGCAGTTCAGCAACCCGGCCAACCCGCAGATCCACGAAGAGACCACCGCCGAAGAAATTTGGCAAGACACCGACGGCCAAATCGATATTTTCGTCTCTGGCGTGGGCACGGGTGGTACGCTGACTGGGGTGGCCCGCGCCCTCAAACCCCGCAAACCGGGCTTGCAAGTGGTAGCGGTGGAACCGGAAAATTCCCCGATCCTTTCGGGGGGCAGTCCGGGGCCGCACAAAATCCAAGGCATCGGGGCCGGGTTCGTCCCTGAAGTTCTCGATACCGATCTCATTGACGAAGTGGTGAAAGTGACCGATAGCGACGCGATCGCCTTCGGTCGCCGCCTAGCCCGAGAAGAAGGGTTGCTGTCCGGGATCTCCTCGGGGGCGGCCTTGCGGGCGGCCCTGGAAGTGGGACGGCGATCGGAAAATCAAGGTAAAACCATTGTGGCCATTCAGCCCAGTTTTGGGGAACGCTATTTGAGTACCCCCCTGTTCAACGATCCGCAATTGCTAGCCGAACCCGTTCTCGCTTAGCGTATGGACGAAGCCAACCACTACAAAACTCTGAACGTGCCCGCTACTGCCAGCCAGGCCGACATCAAGCGGGCCTACCGTCGCTTGGCGAAAGAATACCATCCCGACTGTACCCACAGCGACAGTCGCGATCGCATGGTTCGCCTCAATGCAGCTTATGAGGTGTTGGGCGATCGCACGCGCCGCCAGCGTTACGATCGGGCCGCGATCGCTTCGGATCGGGTCGGACAACGGGGTTGGCGATCGTCGGCGGCCCCACCGCGACCCACTGGGGCCAGTACCGACGATCGCGTCGTCCAGTGGTTGAAACGAGTGTACGCGCCTCTGAATGCCGCCATTGACAGCATTTTAGAGGCGCTACCGGACGAGATCGACGAGTTGGCGGCCGATCCTTTTGACGACGAACTGGTGGCCGGTTTTAGCGACTACTTGCAACGCTGTCGTCAGGAGTTGGAACGGGCCGAAAAAATGTTTCGATCGCTGCCCAACCCATCGGTTTTGGCAGGAGTGGCGACGAATTTATACTACTGTTTGAACCAACTCGACGATGGGGTTGAGGAGTTAGAATATTTTACTTTCAACTACGACGATCGCCACCTCAGTACCGGACGAGAACTGTTTCGCATTGCGGAAGGGTTGCAGTGGGAAGCGCGATCGCAGTTGGGGGATTTTGCCTAGAATTATTTACGATCGCAATGCCAAGCAAGGAAAGACTGGATAAACTGTTAGTCGATCGCGGTTTGTGTCCCTCCCGACAACTGGCGCAGCGATGGATCCGGGCTGGAGAAGTGAAGGTAAAAGGACAAGTGTGCGACAAACCGGGAACCGCGATCGCAGTGGATCTGGACATCGCCGTGAAAGCGCGATCGCCCTACGTTTCTCGAGGGGGAGAAAAACTCGCGGCTGCCTTAGAACAGTTTAACCTAAATCTGCGCGATCGCATCTGTATCGATGGCGGCATTTCCACAGGGGGATTTACAGACTGCTTGCTGCAAGCGGGGGCCAAAAAAGTTTACGGAATTGATGTCGGTTACGGACAAGTGGCGTGGAAGTTGCGCCAAGACGATCGGGTTGTCTTAAAGGAACGCACCAATTTACGCTACTTGGAACCAGAACAATTGTACCACCCCGGCGACCCGATTCCCGATTTTGGGGTTGCGGATGTGTCGTTCATTTCTTTGGCGAAGGTTTTACCTGCATTGTGGCGGTTAATGGAGTCGCCGCGAGAGGTGGTGTTGTTGGTCAAACCTCAGTTTGAAGTCGGACGCGATCGCGTGGGAAAAAAGGGAGTGGTTCGGGATAAACGCGATCGCGAAGCGGCGATCGTGGCGGTATGGGAAGCGGCGAAGGCGTTGGGTTGGCGGTTTGGAAATGTAACGCGATCGCCGATTACCGGGCCGGCGGGAAATGTGGAATACTTGTTATGGTTGGGAACTGGAGATGGGTTTGATGTTAACTTTTCGGTTTCATCATTACTTTAGACTCCGATTCTCCTGCTTTTCGCAGCGTGCGTACCAAGCGAGAAATGAGGAGAACCAATATCAACCCTTGCCCGAAAAAGGCGATCGCGAACGCACCGAAGGTAAAGTGTTCGTATCCCAAGAAAGGCGAACCAAAGGTTAGCATCGCCCAGACAGCGGTAGCGTTCTCCATATTTTGAAAAACAATCCAACTCAACAACGGCGGTAGCGAAGTTGCGGCGATGAGTGCTAAAGCAGCCCAAGCCTGAGACCTTTTGTTTTTCGCAAACAGGAATAATTGGGCGATCGCGGCATAAATTAAAATTAAGTTACCGCAGAGTACCAGAGTCTCAATCACCTGAACTTTGGTCATATTTCCTTCATCTGCAAACAGCAGAAAAGGAATCCACAACGCGGCCACAATGGCTAAATTAACCGCGATCGCCACTAGAGAAGGGCTTTTTTCTCCCCAGACTAAATCTTTGGCAAGCGAGTATTTACGCCCGGTATTGGCTTCCCGTTGTTGGTGGCGGTAGCGAGCCCAATCTTGTAAGGCTTGGCGAGTAGGAGAAAGTACCGCGATCGCGACGAGAAATACCAACAAATTAAACCACGCCACCCCATACAACATAGCAGAATAATCGCTAGGATAGCGGAGTGGAAACAGTTCGTGCAACACGAATCCCATCAACAGCAATTCTGCACAGGCCATAATCCAGTAACTTTGTTTTTTGCTGGTTAACGTGGCATTAGGATTGCGATAGCGGCGGTTCAAGGCTTGCCAAATCCAATAGGTCCACAACACGCAGTTAGCAAGGACAAAAATGCGGGCATAAAAGGGATGCTCGAACAAGGGAACAAAAAACCAAATGGGCTCTTTGTAACCGAAGAGATCGGGCTCGAACAAGCCATGAAATAGGGCAATATAGGGCCAGCCCAAATTGAGTGCTGCGATCGTCACTAACCAAGGCTGGGCTTGGGATCCGCTTGCCAAAGCCATGAGTAAGGCGGCGGTATAGAACAGGCCGCAAGTGGCGATCGCGAGGACGTAAAATGCGAGCAGTTCGGTAAAGGGTAAACCGCCGACGATCGCCGACCACAAGTGCAAGGGAACGGCTAAACCAATTGCCAAATAAACTAATGCGGGAGTGCCTAAAATCTTGCCCGAGAGAATGCTATAACTGCTTTGCGGGCTCAGGCGAATAAAGTTAAGGGTTCCCCGTCGTTCTTCGTTGGATAAGTCGCTGACAAGAGCATAAATACCGCCAATAAGAGCCACTAGCAGCATAAAAACGGTTAGCACTTTACCCGCGTCGAACCACCATTGCGACCAGTTCACTTGCCAGTTTCTCAAAGCATCGCTCAGGCAAACGTAACCGTTGTAGCGAACCGCTTCTCCCGTGCAATAAAAGTTTGTCAGTTGACCGTCGATCGGATTCGTGCTGTTACTCGGTAAGTTGCTGCTAAACATAATGAGTAACAGCACTTGACCGACAATAGATAGAGCAGCCGCAATGGTAATGTTGCGCGGTTTCAGGCGACCTTTCAGTTCCCGAAACAGTTGCGGGTTCCAATTCCCGGCGGTGTTTAACAGATCCATTGTCATGGTTGAATCCTCATAAAAGTGCGATCGTCAAGTCTGCGTCCCCCTAGAGCTATGATAGCCTAAATCGATCGCTTTAGGGTGGGCATTGCCAGCCCTACAGGTATTTCAGAACCGCTTGTTGGTAATCCATGCCGACTGATAGGGTTCTAAAATGCAGGTGGCGTAAATGTCATCAAAAACCTGACCGCCAATGAGATCGTACCAAGCATCAGTAATCACTAAATTGAGGGCCGACAAGCGCAACTTTTGCGGGCGATCGCTCAAATTGTGAATGGAGAAAATACTTTGATCGCGAGTCATGCTTTGCCGCCAAAAGGCAAACAAGGCCTTATTCATTGGGTGTAGCGTGTACTGGGTGGCGTTGGGATGAAAAGCGGGTTGGCGGCGGCGAATTTGGATCAGCCGAGAGAGTTCTCGCAAGACGATCGCGTTCGGCGTATCGGGATTGTCTAACAGGCATTCTAGCGCATTGTAATCCCATTGATGGCGGTTAATCGACCGATTGCGCCCCGTCCGTTTTAAGGCTTCGCGATCGTTCGGTGTTGCTAGCAAACTATGCACGTAAAATGCCGGAATCCCTTCGATGGACATCATCACCGTTTGGGCGCAAAGAAAGCGTTGAATTTGCCAATTGTCCTCGCCTTTAGCAGTGCCTTTGAGGGCATCAAATAAAGAGATATTCACCTCGTAAGGACTTTGGGATCCGTCCGATCGCCCGCGCATACTAATTTCGCCACCGAACTGTTTCATCATCTTCAGCAGCGTCTCGTATTCGTCCTCCGATAGCAACCCTTCGGCTGGACGCAAACCAATGCCATCGTGAGAGGCAAGAAAGTTAAAATACGCGCAACCAATGGGTGCAGGCGGCATACTCATCATCCAAGTTTTTAGGTGATCGGATTTCCCTTGTAACAGCGCGTTCAGCAGCAACGGCGGCAAGCTAAAATTATAAATCATGTGGGCTTCGTTGCGATTGCCGAAGTAGCTGAGATTTTCCCGGTTGGGGACGTTGGTTTCGGTAATTAACGCCACCGACGGATCGATGGTTTGCAGGATTTCGCGCCACAAACGAATGATACTGTGGGTTTGGGGGAGGTGAATGCAGGACGTACCCAGTTCTTTCCACAGGTAGCCGATCGCGTCTAGACGTAAATATTTAGCGCCGCGATCGAGATAGAATAAAATAATTTTGATAAACTCAATTAAAACATCGGGGTTGGCGAAGTTGACATCAATTTGGTCGTGGCTGAAGGTGGCCCAAACGTGCTTTTCCCCAGCTTTGGTTTGCGTTTTCGCCAGTAGGGGACTGCTGCGGGGTCGCACCACTTCCGAAACATCCGTTTCCGGATCGACTTCGATAAAATAGTCTTTTCCGGGGGGAATTTGCTCTTGGAATTGCCGAAACCACTCGCTTTGGCTGGAAACGTGGTTGACAACGAGATCGAACATTAGGTTATAATCGTTAGCAATGGCTTCGGCATCTTCCCAGGTTCCCAATTTTGGATCGACGGTACAGTAGTCGATGACGGCAAAGCCATCGTCGGAACTGTAGGGAAAAAAGGGTAAAATATGAACGCCTGTAATCGTCTCTTGCAGGTATTTATCTAAAAATGCCTTCAGCGTTGTCAAGGGACGATCGCCGTCTCGGACGAAAGTATCGCCGTAGGTAATCAGTAAAACGTTATTTTGACTCCATTTATTTAAATCTTCTTCGGCTGAGGGGCACAAGCGATCGCGAACCCGATCGAAAATCTCCTTTTCCAGGCGATCGACCGTTTCAGGGGGATAAATATGTTCGAGAAGCGGGCGAATGCGGTGAGAGAACTCTTTTTGACTGGAAATCTGAGGCATGGCAAACAAATAGCGAGCGTGTCGGGTACACCTTAGCGCAAGGTCGGCGATCGAGAAAGTTTCCTGTTAACCAAACGCTGACGATCTGTACTGCCATTTGCTGCTATTTTCCGGTTGTTTAGTCCACTTGCTGGACTTCTGTCAACCCCAAACGTTCGAGAAGGTTGACAACTCCAAAGGCAACTACCGTACCGATGGTTAAGCCCAGTACCAACAACACCACGTACAGGCGACGCAACGCCGGAGTTGCCGAGGTTCCGCCTTCGGGGGGCAGGCGATCGGGGTCGGTTTCGGAAGTATCGAACAGTTCGGGCGTGTCGCCGAGGGTGTTGTTTTGGCGACCGTTATCAAAGGAGTTGGGATCGGGGGGTTGGTGCACGAGTTGAGTCGGAGGTGACGTTACCCTTAGTTTAACGGGATTCTCGGAGTTTATCGGATCTTCGACGTTGAAGACCCCATTCTCTAAGGAGCAGGGCTGTTTCATTCTAGCACCCGATCTGTCGAGTTTGAGGGCTGAAAGCCCGTCGTGGCCTTGCAATCGCCGTTTTTTCTTCAGTTTATGGGGGCACTGTCGAAAAAAAGGGCAGAACTGTCTCCAATTCGAGGGTTCGGCGATCGCAAAATTTTAGAATGAAACGACCCTAATTCTCTAAGGAGGGGGATGAAAACGTCGCCCACCATGGACATTCTACACCCGAC
>CAKZKB010000072.1 GCA_937121005.1 uncultured cyanobacterium
ACAAGTGGGTTCCGTAATGGGCAGTCCTGCACCGATCGCCGCCGCCATGGGTTCGCCTTTTAAATGTTGTAAAGACTCCGCCGTAGACGCACTGGCAATCTGTTTGGCTTGGGGTAAATATTCTTGCAGCCAATTATAACATTGAGCCAATGCCTGGGGGTGAGAATAAACCACCTGCACTGTCTCTAAACTCGTCGCCATGGAAAGTATGGCGTGGGAAATGGGTAACACTAAGGCTTGACAGACTTGCAACCCCTGGAGTTGCCACAAGCGATCGAGCGTCACCGTAACGCTACCTTGAATGGAATTTTCTACCGGAACCACGCCAAACGTACAATCTCCCGCCGCGATCGCCGCTAAAACCCCATCAATATTAGCATAACTCCGTAAATCCCAAGCCCGATGCACGCCCTCAGCGAATGCGAGTGCGGCTACCTCTGAATAGGTTCCTTTTGGCCCCAAATGGGCGATCGACACTACCATAAAACAGCGAGCAATTTCTTAAGATGGGGAGTTGAGGATTTGGGGGATTAGGGATTTGGGGGTTTGGGGGATTAGGGGGATAATCAGTGACCCGTTATCAGTTAGATTGCGTTTGTTCGATGCGCCTTCCTCACAGGATAACCGACACCTCATCCTAATTGACTGGACTTTAGACAAAGGTGTTTAATTCAATTCTGAATTGAAGCGTTGGCGTAGCCTGCGCGTAGCGCTTAGCGACTGACCCCACCTACACCGAAAACCATCCCCAGGGCGAACCTGGGGAGATGCGAGGACAAACACCATTTGCCCTAGCCAGGGAAATCTAGTCGAGATATCCCATCAAATCGACCGAATCTTCATCAATTTCGTTAGAGGCGATGGGGCGATTGCCCATCAGCTTGTAGGTTTCGCTCAGGACGAGGGTGCTCGCGGAAATGGGTCGAGTGCCCGAGGCCACCAGCGTACCGGCAACTTTCATTTGGCTGGCGAAAATGGGGCGGCTGCCACCCACCGATCGGAAGCTGTCGGCAATTTTCAGGTGGCTGGCGGTGATGGGGCGGTTTCCGGGTAGGTGTCCCGTTGCCAGGTTGAGGCCGCCTTTGGCTTGGCTTTGTACCGCTAAGGCTGTGGCTTGGCCGTCTTTTTCGGTCGTGTTTCCTTGTTCGTCAACTTTCTGTTCCTCGGTGGCGGAACCGTTTTTGGTGGTGGAGGTTTCGGTGGTACTCATATCGGTGCTTTATGGTGAACGTCAAATATGCTGGGGACGAGGGGTGGGGCCGGGTTCTGTCGCGGCGCGATCGCGCTTTGTCCCTCAGTTTATTATTCCTTAAGATTATTGTAAACCAAATCCGATCGCCAATTGCCCATTACCCATAATAGGCGCTAGGGACTCGTGTCCCCTATCAGTGTTTGGTTGTATTGTCAACTGCGACAAGGCCGAGAGGCTCATAGAATATTTTAATCTGACCTTAACCGATTTATTAACGTATTTTACCATCCCGCCCCCATCTGAAGAATTAAAATTCGGTCGCGGACAGTTTCCGTGCTGTACCCGTTCCCGAATTTCGGCAGGCGGGTTACAATCTACGTTAGCAAGTGTTAACATTCCCTGGTAAACTCGAATCGAGCTTAATTACCCTTATAAGGTGTGAGGATAAGCAAATGTCCAAAGCCAATTGGAATCTGCTGCAACTAAGTTCTGCCGCCGTCAGCGCGGCTGTCGTCCTGGCCAACAGCGCGATCGCGGCTGAAAAACCGGCCTTGGACGAAACCAAATCGGTGAAAGGCGAAACCGCCCCCGAACTGGCGCAAACCGCCGAACCCCAAACAGAGGCTTCCCATCTCGAAACTGACGACCTGTTCGCGGAAATGGAAGCCAACGACCTGAGCGAGAACGATCTGCTCGGTCAAATCCCCGGAACCCGCCGGGTCAACTCCGTCGATGACTTCTCCGACGTGCCCCCCGGACACTGGGCCCGCGAAGCCTTAAACGACCTGATCCAAGACTATCAGTGTATCGCTGGCTATCCCGACGGCACCTATCGAGGCAACCGTACTCTGACTCGCTACGAATTCGCCGCCGCCTTAGATGCCTGCGTCGATGCCATTTTAGGTCGCGGTCCCGAGATCCCCGACTTGCCCATCGGTCGCATCGAGGCGATCGAGCGCCTGCAAGAAGAATTTGCTGCCGAACTGGCCACCCTGCGCGGTCGCGTAGACTCGTTAGAAGATCGGGTGCAGTTCCTCGAAGACCATCAGTTCTCTACTACTACCAAACTCGGTGGGGAAGTTATTTTTGCCTTGGGCGACACCTTCGGCAACATCAACGAAGATGACGATAGCGATCCGACCCAAACCATCTTTGCCGATCGCGTTCGTTTGAACTTCGATACCAGCTTCACCGGCCGCGATCGCTTGCGGACGCGCTTGCAAGCTCGCAACGTTACCCCCTTCAACTTTGGAGTCACCGGAACCGACGAAACTCGCTTAGGTTTTGATGGCACTGACGACGATGGGGGCAACGATGTCCGCATTGATGATTTGTACTACCGCTTCCCCTTAAGCGACAGCATCGACGTTTACCTAGCCGGAAACAGCACCGAGTCTGAAGATATTACCAGCCCTCTGGCTCCCTTCGAGAGTAGCGGTAGTGGAGCCGTCTCCCGCTTCGGCCGCTTCAACCCCATCTTTCGGCAAGCGGCGGGCGAAGGTATAGGCGTGGTCATGGACTTCGGGGGTTTGGGAGTCGATATCGCTTACTTGGCTGACAACGCCAACGATCCCTCTGAGAAAAACGGCTTGTTTAACGGCCAGTACAGTGCTTTCGCCAACGTTTCTTTCGACCTGTCCGACGACATTTCTCTCGGCGCGTTTTACAACCACTATTACGCTCCCGGTGGAGAAGTCAACCTGACGGGTAGCACCGGAACCGAAAGCGCTCAAAACCCCTTTGGTGGCCTGGATACCTCGGCCGACTCGGTTGGGGGACAGTTGGAAGCCAACTTTGGTAACTTGGTGGCTGGCGGTTGGTTCGGCTACACCTGGGCTAACGACGAAGAAGATCTCGGTCTTAGTGCCGAGGTGATGAACTGGGCAGCGACTCTGGGTGTAAACGATCTCGGCCCCGAAGGTAGCGCTTTGGCGTTAGTCATCGGTCAGCCGCCGCGCACTGTCGATAACGACATCGATTTCCTCGACGATGGTGAAACAGATGGTTCGACCTGGCACTTTGAACTGTTCTAC
>CAKZKB010000073.1 GCA_937121005.1 uncultured cyanobacterium
GTGCAGACCATTGTCACTCCCACCGCCGATCGAATGCGATCGTCCCTTCTGTCTCACTTTCCCGATGCCGACTGGACGATTATGGCCGCCGCCGTCGGCGATGTCCGTCCGGCCGAGTACAGTAGCGACAAAATTCCCAAGCGATCGCTCCCTTCAGCCTTACCCCTCGAACCCGTCCCCGACATTCTGGCCGAACTGGGGACGCGCAAGCAACCCCACCAGCGACTTGTGGGGTTCGCCGCCCAAACTGGGGACATCGAGGCCCCAGCGCTGGCGAAATTGCAGGGAAAAAATCTAGACGCGATCGTCGCTAACCCCGTCGATCGCCCCGAAGCCGGCTTTGGCAGCGACACCAACCGGGCCGTGTTTTTGAGCGCCGGACGCGATCGCAGCGAACTCTCTCCCCGCCGCAAACTGCGCCTCGCCCACGATTTGCTCGACCTCATCGCTACAAATTTTAACTAAATTCGATCGCAAATTTGGCAACAATCTCAAATAAAGGGAGTAAAATAGGAGTACGAGACTTAGCCAGCGCGCCATCTCGACTCCAAACCACAAACAAACCCTATTTATACTGGATTTCAACCAAGCCAATATCTATGCCAGCGATCGGAAGAAAACGCCAACGGGATCTCCCCCAAATCAACGAACGGATTCGCTTTCCCAAAGTCCGCGTCATCGGCACTGACGGAGAACAACTCGGTATCCTGCCCCCGGCTGAGGGGCGGCGGCTTGCCGAAGAAAAAGGCCTGGACTTGGTACTTGTAAGCGACAAAGCCGATCCCCCCGTTTGCCGTATTATCGACTACGGTAAATATAAGTTCGAGCAGGAAAAAAAAGCTCGCGAGGCCAAGAAAAAACAACACTCGGCCGAAGTCAAAGAAGTCAAGATGCGCTACAAAATCGACGAGCACGACTACGAAGTGCGGCGCAAACACGCAGAGAAGTTTCTCAAGTCCGGCGATAAGGTGAAAGCCACCATCACCTTCCGCGGCCGCGAGATCCAGCATACCGACTTGGCTTACGACCTCCTCAATCGTCTGGCCAAAGAGCTCGAAGAGCTCGCCGAAGTACAGCAACGGCCGAAGCGAGAAGGGCGGACGATGATGATGATGCTCTCGCCGAAAAAATCTTAAGCGTAACCTTAGAGCCGTCGATCGTCGCATCTCTCCCCTCGTTCCTCTGGCTCTGCCAGGGAACGCCATGGTGGAGGCTCCGCCTCCAGAAGACGCGATCCATTTTCCATAAAATACGTTACACTTCAAACGACATCAGTCAAGGCGCGATCGCGTTTTGTAGGGGCGATTCGCGAATCGCCCCTACATCGTGTTGCACTAGGAGCGCAACGCGATTTAAAGGCAGGTGTCTTTGGACTCGTCAAGCAAGATCGCCTCAAGGGAAACGCGATCGACGGCATTTACCGATCGGCGTTCCCCTTGTACCATGAAGTGAAGGGCATTGCGGGAAGGAGTTTCGTAGAGCCAAATGGAAGTAAAAACATGGCAGCCCTCGAGAGGGGGATGGGGACAACGCATCTTACAAGGGTTTAACCTCCGCCCCGAGGAAAGCGAGCGTACCTTGCTGATGTTCGCCTCCTATACCGCTACCTCCATGGGACTGATTTGGTTCGAGACGGTGGCGGCGGGGCTGTTCATCGGTAAATACGGTTCCGAGTCCCTCCCTCTGGTGTATATTTCTGGGGCGGCGATCGGCTCGGGATTGGGGGTACTGTATTCTTGGTGAGAAAAGATTTTGCCCCTGCGACGGACGATCGTCCTGATTGCGGTTGTCTTGGTCATTCCCTTGCTATTTTTCCGCGTCGGGTTAGAACTGCCCGCCTTTATCGGGGCGACAGTGTTTCTCATGCGCCTGTGGGTAGAAGGAATTTACGTCCTCTCGGATCTCAATGTTTCGATTACCGCCAACCAATTATTCAACATTCGCGAAATTAAACGCACCTATCCACTCATTAGTAGTGGCTTGCTGGTTGCAGAAATGGTGGGGGGATTTTCCCTGGGACTGCTCATCGATCGCCTGGGATTAAATAACGTTTTAATTATTTCTTTCTCCGTTTCGCTGGTGGGAGCTTTGATTTTATGGTATCTCAGCGAGAGCTACCAACAGGCATTTCCAGACTCGACTCGCTACAGCGTTGAAGACGAACAGCCCGACTATACCACCCGCCGCTTGCAAGGCCCGGTACGGACGTATATTTGGCCGTTATTTATCTTTTTTGTCCTAGTACAAGCCCTGTTAGTGCTAGCCGACTTTCAGTTTTTAAGCGAACTCGAGCGGCAAGTGAAAGGGGAAGATGCGGCTAGCGAGATCGCCGCTTTTTTAGGCACGTTTCAAGGTATTTTAGGCGTGTCGGAAGTGGTGACGCAATGGTTTTTTTCTAGCCGGATCGTAGAGCGCATTGGCGTGTTCGTGGCTGGGGGCATTCTCCCCGCTACGGTGGCGGTGTTAGGGATCGTGTCATCAGTGGGTTCGACGGTGGGCTGGTTTTCCTTGTTCTTCGGAGTCGTGGCCATCAAGTTTATCGACGAACTGTTCCACTACACTCTGATTGAAGGCACGGGGCCGGTGCTGTTTCAACCCCTACCCGAAGCGGTTCGCAACAACTTCCAAGCCCTAATCAACGGCGTGGCCGAACCCGTAACGACTGGGGTGACGGGGGCGGTGATTTTTGGGATTGTCTGGGCGGGACAGCAAGGGTTTGGCAACTGGGAAGGCTTGCAAGGGCAGCTGTTGGTGTGGCTGTGCGTGGGGCTGTGCTTGGTCTGGCTGGTGGCGCTATGGTTGATGCGATCGCGCTACGTGCAACTGCTGGTATCCAGTGCCGAACGGGGACGCTTGGGGGTCTCCGATATTGACGTGCGCGGCCTGAAGCGGGCGGCGGTGGAAACGCTGGAAAAACCGGGATCCGAAGCCGACAAGCGATCGTGTATCGAACTGCTGGCGCAAATGGATCCCCAAAATGTGGGCGAGTCCTTAGCGCCGTTGCTCGAAATTTTGCCGAGTAGCTTGCAGCGTCAGAGTTTAGAAATGATGCTGGAAAACCCCAACCCGGCCTACGTCGATCGCGTTCGGGCCCTGCTCGATCGCAACCCGCCGCCGGAAGTGATGGCCTTGGCCCTGCGCTACGTTTGGCTGACGGAGAAAAATTCTGACGTGCAGCAGTTGCGACCCTTTTTGCGATCGCAGGTGGATCCGGTGGTGCGCGGGACGGCGGCGGCCCTGATTTTGCGGGTGGGGAACCGAGAGCAAAAAGCCGAGGCCACCAACGCCCTGCGGCGAATGCTGACCCACAAGCAAGAACGAGAACGAGTCATGGGAACTCGCGCCCTGGGGGAAGCGGATTTTTTACAGGGGTTGCGGTTGTACGTCCCTAGTTTGCTGCAAGACGAGTCGCTGCGGGTGCGCTGCGCCTTGCTCGACGCGATCGCCTCCACGCGCTTAGAAGAGTATTATCCATCTCTGTTGCGAGGGTTATACTACAAGTCCACCCGCGAAGCCGCCATGCGCTCCTTGGTGCGCTTGGATAACGAGATCGTCGATCGCCTGGTAGACTTGGCTGAAGACATTCACAAGCCCGATCTGGTGCGAATGTACGCCTGGAGCGCCATCGGGCAAATGGACACCCGCGAAGCCCTCGACGTGCTGGCGGCCCATTTGATGTCGTCTTGGGGCACGAACCGCCGCAACATCTTGCGAGTGCTGCTGAAAATGCCCGAAGAGAAAGGCATTGAAGGGGTGCTCGATCGCCTCGGACGCAGTGGTGTCGAGGTGCTGATCGACCAAGAACTGATGTTTTTAGCCAATATCTACGCGGCCTTGGTGGACTTGGGATCCCCCGACGGTTTGGAAACCGATGAAGAAGACACCGATACCTTTACGACGGGCGACTACGAGGCCTTGGTGCTGTTGCGGCGATCGCTGCGGGACTTGCAAGACGACGGGGCCGATCGCCTGTTCTCGTTGATGAAGTTTTTGTACCCCCTCAGTTCCATTCAAGCGGCGGCCTTTAACCTCAAGTCCGGATCGCGATCGAGCATGGCGCGGGGGTTAGAGATTTTAGACAACACCATCGACATTCCCAGCAAGCGAGCCTTGTTGAGCATCCTCGATCGGCAACCCTTCATCGAAAAGCTGGAGAATTTGAGCGATCTCTACGCTTACCAACCCCTAGAAGGGGGCGATCGCCTGCGCCACCTGCTGGAAGTGCGCCACTTCCTCTCCGACTGGCCCCTGGCCTGTTGCTTCCACGTAGCCCGCCAGCAGCGTTGGAGTGTCACCAACGAACAAATGCTGGCCGGACTGCGCCACCCGCGCGGGTTCGTGCGCGAGGCCATTTTGGCGTATTTACAGGTGGCATCGCCCCGCGCTCTGGTAGAATTGCTGCCAATGCTCAAAAACGATCCCGATCGCTTGGTTGCCGCTCGCGTGCGGGAGATGATGCTAGAGTTAGGGTCGAGCCCATCGACGGCCTGAGCGCTCTTAGCGTTCCACCTTCGGTCGTCCGAACTTGTGGATCGCCCTGGCAAGACTAGCACTAAGGGTAGTCGAAATGCCTAACCCAATCTAAAATCCAAAATCTAAAATCTAAAATCGAATGCCCTATGCTAACCAGCGTCGATCGCCTGCTGTTCGTTCGTGGTGTCCCCATTTTTAAGGAGTTGCGGGACGACTTCTTAGTGCGGTTGGCTTCGGTTATGGACGAACTGTCCTTCCCCAAGGGGCATACCATTTTTACAGAGGGACAAGAGGGACGATCGCTCTACATTGTCGTCTCCGGGTTGGTGCGGGTGCATTTAGGCGATCGCGATTTGGCCCAACTCTCCCAGGGAGCCTGTTTTGGGGAAATGTCGCTGTTCGACGCAGAACCGCGATCGGCTTCCGTCACCACCATCGAGACCTGCGAGTGTTTGATGCTTACCCAACAACAACTCTACGACGCGATCGACGAAACCCCCGGAATTGCGGTCAATATTATTCGCTTGCTGTCAAGACGCACCCGCGAGCTCAATCAAAAATTGAATATGCAAGAAGCCAAGTTACAAGAAATTCGCCAGCGAGAGTCGAGGTGACGGATTAGGTATTAGGGATTAGGTATTAGGTTTTAGGTTTAATTCTCCTTGTCCCCTTGTCTCCCCCTCTCCCCATCTTAAAACTGGTCACTGGTCACTGATTCAAGGCAACCTCCACACCTTTAACGTGCGATCGTGGCTCGCGGTAACGAGAGTTTGGCCGTCGAGAGTCATCTCCACCGCCGTAATGTAACTTTCCCCTTTGGCTAACGTCCGCGCGAGTTTGCCCTCGGGAATCGTCCAAACTTGTAAAGTATCTCCTGCTGCAATGAGATACTTGCCATCCTCAGAAAATGTCAAATCTCGCACCGGACTATTCATCCCCATCAGAGTTTTCAATTTCTCGCCAGTATTGAAATCCCATAAAATAATGGTATTGTCCTCGCTGCCACTGGCTAAAATATTGCCGTTGGGACTAATCGCTAAAGACAAAACCGCACGGCTATGGCTGCTGAGCGTCCTCAGCCGCACTTCTTGCTCGATACTCCACAGGCGCACCGTCGGGTCGCCGTCGCCCCCGCCACTGGCTAAAATTCTGCCGTCGGGACTCAAGGCCAAAGACTTCACTGCGGCCGTATGGCCGGAAAATAAGCTCTGTAACTGTCCCGAGGGAAAATCCCACAAGCGGATATTCGGATCCTCGCTGGCCGCAATCAGCGTTGTGCCGCCGGGAGTGACGATCGTCGCATTCACCGGCCCGCCCTGGGTGAGCACGAAGATCATCGTCATCTCC
>CAKZKB010000074.1 GCA_937121005.1 uncultured cyanobacterium
AGGAGCGATCGATAAGCACGGGTTCGGTGGGGTTGTAAGAAGGAGAGGTCAGCAGGGTTTCGTTGAAGGGGTTGGGCAGATCCGGAGTCCGCAAAAACGGATCGTTGGTCGTCTGCTGCTGCATAATATCTTCGTACAGCACGTAGACTAATTCGGCATCTTCGGTAATTTCGTTTTCCGTATAAGAAAAGAACATCGAATCTAGCTGGCGGCCGATGCTGCGGTTGGTCGGATACCAGCGATCGTGCTCGAAAAAGGCGCGATCGAAGGCTTCGGGAATCGTCAGAACGCTCAGATCGCGTAAAATAGCGTAGTCTTCGTCGAGCTCGAAGTTGCGTTGGGCGTTGGCATTGGAAGTGCTACCGAGGACGATCGCGGCCGCACTCAGGATAATGGCGAAGCGATCGAGTTTGTTGTGAATCATGTACGGACTCCTTAATCAGTATCGGTGAGGGCGATCGCTCGATCGCTGTCTTAACTAGCTTATCCCAATCTTTAGGTAATCGGTAAATCCAGTTTTAGGTCATTTCTGATGGTGTTTGCGAGAGAAGGGCTCGACTGAGGAAAAGGGGAAGTCCTCGGTGTCCGTATCGCCAGATTCGTCGCTGCGTTGAGACAGTTGCACGAACGAGTCGCGAACGAAGGGGCCGCGATATTCTTTCTCGGCGGCGGGACGTTCAAAAACGGCTTCTAAGGGGAGGGGAATGTAGAACTGCGATCGGGCTACGATGCGATCGAACATCCACCACCGTCCTTCTCCGGTTAGCTGTTTCGGCGTTCCATCCCGGACGACGATCGGCCGCCATTCCACCCGCAAGCGATCGCCGTTGACAGCCACTTTCACGGCGGCGGTTTCGCCATCGACGGCGCGACTGTTGTCGAAGAGAACATCGCTGCTGGCGTAGATAATCGGACGATCGCCGTAGATTTCACCCCCTTGTACCGTCTCTGGATGCAGCCCCAAAACCACGTCGGCCCCTTCATCGATGGCCAGGCGCGAGAGTTCTACCTGTGCGTCGCTGGGATATGCGCCGAGATCCCCTTGCCAGCGCCAACTGAGAACGATCCAGTCGGCGCGATCGCGGATATGATGCAAGGCCTCCACCAAGCGATCGCGATCGATGCCTTCGCCACTGACTGGGGCCGCATATTCCACGTAGGCCACCTGCCGACCGCCGACGGTTTGCACGACGTGGGGGAAAATCTCGCTAGCCGATCCGGGGTCGGGGATGCGTGCGCTCCCTTGAATTCGAGGCTGGGGTTGCCAGCGCGATCGCCAATTTTGGGTCTTGGGTTGAGGATTAGAAATAGAGTCTGTGTCGCGATCGAGTAGGGGGATCTTCCAGTCGGCAGACAGTTCGGGCCAGCGCCAGTTAACCTGCGGCCAGGTGAGGGGATCGGCTTCAAGTTGCTGGTAGCCCCAAGCAAACCCCAAAGCAAACGAGGGCGCGGCGGCCCCGGCTAGCAACAGAGAATACCACAGGCGATTGTCCGTTGTCTCTGTTTCGGCTTCGGTTTCGCTGCGCGGACACGACCCACCGGATCGAGATTTCCGGTTTGCATCAGCCGCCGCTTGGCCGCAGGAGCCAGCAAGCGTACCGATCGTTGCCATAAAATTTGCGGCTGGCCGGCAAAGCGGGCCGCAATTCGGACTCCTTCTATGGCTTCGCAGTCGAGTCGCCAGAGTTGGTGGCAGATAAACTGTACCAGGCGATTTTGCAGCGAGTCGCCCCGGCCGCGATCGGCCAAAACCGAGTCGGGCGAGAGTCCGACGGGCACTTGCCGAAATTCCACCGCCAGAGTCAAACATCCGGTGTGCAGGGCTTCGACGCGGGTATATATGCCCTCTGGAATCAGATAGCGATCGATCCAGTAGGCAATCGCTTGTAAATTGCCCGCGCGGGCTAGTTCTAACAGGGGTAAGGGCGACGACAGGGTATCCACTGGAGAGCTCCTTCTCAACCTCGATGGCGCGATCGCACCATTATTATATAAGATGAGTTAGAATCGTGGGCAATCAGAACTAGGCTTCACCGGAGAGACGATCGATGCTACACCGTAAGTTATACCAACTCTGCTGTGAGGGTCGCGAAGTCAGCGTATTCCTGCGCGATCGCGGCTGTTGGATCGACGGGGCGCGCATCCAGGAGATCGAAGGCGATCTGGTGACGCTGCGCTACGAAATCGAAGACGACGACGAAATCTGCGCCTGGGAAGAAATGCTGCGGATCGAAAGTATCGGTTCGGTGGGACGCAAGATCGCCAGCGTCCCGCGCGGGAACGTCGAACCCCTCGTCAGCGACGAGTGTCCTGAAGCCGAGCAAATTCACCCGCGCGATCGCAACGGCGAGTGAAGCCGGCCCCTCGGGTAGCGGTCGAACATCGCAGTTCCGCTATGATAAGTAATAACTAGCAATGCCGGGAGATGCCTATGGCTCGCTATACGGGTTTGT
>CAKZKB010000075.1 GCA_937121005.1 uncultured cyanobacterium
TATCCGATTATCGCTCAAAACTTGCTATAATGCAAGCCATGTTCGTTGCCAAGATTGTTCATTGAAGCCGAACGGCTTTTCGGAAGTCGCGAATGGCTTGGGGTTCGGCTTCGGGGGTCACGTATCGAGCCAAGAGTGTAAAATCTAGCTGTGGAAAAAAGCCACTTTCCGACACCGGATCGTAGCTGCTTCTATCCTCGCGCAAGCGATACAGAGAAAAGCGATCGTCCTGCCAAAACCAGACCTCTGGCACGTTTAACCCCTTGTAAACTACTAACTTATCGATGCCGCCACTGGTCAGAATGACTTCGATCGCCACATCTGGAACATCCTGACGGCGATCGATGCAAAAACTCTCGTCCGGTTCCAAACCGCGATCGGTGTCCGCATTTTTGAACGTCGCCGAACCGCAACTAAACAAATCGATTTCCATCTCATCGGCATAGACGTAGAGCAAGCGAGCGATAATGGTTTTAATCAGTTCGTGTTGCTGGGAAATTGTCATTATTTCCAGAGCATCTTCTAAATAAGTGAGGCGCAGTCGCGGCCGTTTTCCCACCGCCAACAGCATCGACTCGTACTGTTCCCAACTCACGTTAGGTAAAAAAATACGCGGCTCGATCGCGCTTTCGAGTTCGGCTTCGGAAATATCAATGGTTCGTGCGGGCATCACTCTTTCTCCACGCGATCGCCTACAGGTATTGTAGCGCCAGTTTTGGGGACTCTAGGCGATCGCACCAAAAAACCCGATTTCTCCAGGAAACCGGGCTACTATCTAGGTAGATTAGGGAAGATTAGGCGCGATCGCTCTGGGAACGACGGCTAAAGGCAAAGGCAACGATTCCAGCCAGTCCCATCGTTCCTAACAGTACCGAGGGTTCGGGAACGGCAACCGTCGTGGGAGTCACGATTTCGGCTCCCGACAAACCGTAGTCGCTGTAGCGGTAGCTTTGTCCAGCTTCGGCGAAGGAGGTTAAGGTGACTTCAGAAACCGCCGTCGTCCCGAAGGGATCGAGAATTCTGTAGAGTCCGCCACCACTGGCTGTGGAGGAACTCGAAGCGGAGATCGTTTGAGAAATACCGTTCCAACTCCACTGAGCCGTATTAGAATCGACAACGCTCAAGCTGCCTGTGAAACCGCCAGCCGTGATGCTTGCCACTTCTTTGATGACATCGCCGAAAACATCGTTTCCGGGGGTGTAGAGGAAACTGATATCGAGGGAGGAGAAGATAGAGGGGCTCGCCGTTGACAGGGTGATGGTTTCGCCGTAGTCAAGTTCTTGGATGGAGCCAACGGGATGGAGATCGTGGAAAACGCCAACTCCTTTAACCCCGTTTACTTCTTTGAGGGTCATCACTGCATCGTCTGGCCCGGCGGTGAGGGTGATGCCGTCGGCGGTGGTGCAGGAACTGACAGTGCTGACAGATGTACCAGTCGAGCTTAGGGTTTCGAGGGGAATGCTCCCACAGCTTCCCAGGTCGGTTCCGGAGTTGAAGCTGAAAGCGGTAGCGGGAGCCGTGCCAAGTGCGAAGATGCTCCCAATCGCGATACTGAAGGTGGTAAATGCTCGTTGGATGGTCATTGGGTCGATATTCCGTAAACTACAGGAGCGATAGGGGCGAACGAAGGGTCAGTTAAAACCCAGCGCTGGGGGCGTGGGGACTTCGGTAACGCTTCGCTCTTGCGAACTTAATTCTACTTAAACTTAAGACAGAGGCGATCGGCAAGGGTATTCGCCCGAGTTCACGGAAACTTTAATCTGTTGGGGGGATGTATGTCCGCAACTTTGCACGGTCTTTGTCAGGTGCGAGGGAACATCAATTCCTGGCGATCGGGGTCACTTCACTTTAGGATTGAGATCTCTGAGGTAAATAAGTCTGATGGAGGCAGTTGATTGGACGATCGCGCTGCGGTGTTCTACCCCGAGACTGACTAGAGGCGCGGTTTTTATATTGGCGATCGCTTCGTTTGTATTTTGCGATACATTTTTGCCCCGCAAAGGCTAAACTGAGTCGATGAGGGTATCGAACTGCTGCGCCGAAATCGGAGGCTTGAAGTAGTAACCCTGAACGAGATCGCAACCTTGTTGGCGCAAAAACTCTTTTTGCGTTTCTGTTTCAATCCCTTCGGCGATCGCCTTGGCTCCCAACTGATGGGCCAGTTCGATAATTGCCACGACAATGGCGGAATTTTTGGCATTGCGATGCAGTTGGTTGATAAAGGAGCGATCGATCTTGAGAGTATCGATGGGAAATTGGGGTAAATAGCTCAAAGACGAGTAACCCGTGCCAAAATCATCGAGTGCGAGTTTAAGTCCTAACGATTTGAGTTGGGTCAAAACTGCGATCGCGGTTTCTGGGTTCCGTACCACCGCACTTTCGGTCAGTTCCAACTCTAGATAAGACGGATCGATTTGGGTTTCTGATAAAATCCTCGCAATGCGATCGATTAAATCCGATCGCTCGAACTGCACCGCCGACAAGTTCACCGAAACCACTAAGCGATGCCCCCGAGCGTGCCAGAGTTTGGCCTGTTGGCAAGCCGCTTTTAACATCCATTCTCCTAACGGGACGATCGCCCCGGTTTCCTCTGCCAAAGGCACGAATAACCCTGGTGACAAGAAGCCGCGATCGGGATGTTCCCAGCGCACTAAGGCTTCGGCCCCAGCCACGCGATCGGTTTGTAAATCGATTTGCGGCTGGTAGTAGGCTCGCAATTCTTGACGCTCGATGGCTCGCCACAAATTCATTTCCAGCATCAAGCGATCGTAAGATTTCTCTTGGATGTCGGCGCTGTAGAACTGATAGCAATTACCGCCGCGCTTGCGGGCCTGGTGCATGGTGGCGCTGGCGCATTCGAGCAAATTATCGAAGTCCCGACCGTTGCTAGGGTAGACGGCGACTCCCAAACTGGCTGCTACTGACAGTTCGTAGTCGAGGACGGTGAGGGGCCGGGACAAGGCGGCCAAAACCGCACAGGCGCGATCGGGCAGGGTCTCGGCCGGCGAGTCGATGTTTAACTGGGGACTGGGGGCAAAAATCAGGGCCAGTTGTTCGCTGTTGAGGCGGGCGATACTGCCCCCTTCGCCCAAACACGGCAGCACTCTCTGGCTGACGGCTTCGACGATGAGATCGCTGTAGTCCGTGCCCAGACCGCGATTGAAGTCATCGAGGCGATCGAGGCCCAACACGCCGATCCCGACGCAGTTGCTCTCGGTTGCGGGCAAAATCCGCTCGAAGCGATCGCGCAGCAGCAGGCGGTTAGGCAGGTTGGTGAGGCTGTCGTAATACACCAAGTCATTGAGTTTGGCGATCGCTTCGTGGACGGCGAGGGTTTGCTGGCGTTCGATGCGTTGCTTTTTGCCAATTTGGGCCGCGATCGTGCCCAGGAGTTCGTCGCGGGAAAATGGTGTGGTTAAATAGTCGCTACCGCCGAGTTCCACGATCCGGCGGTGGGCCGCCCGCTCCTCTTTGGCCGTCAAGCAAATAAATGGGATGGTGGCCGCGATCGGATCGGCCTGCAACTGGGCCAGCACCTTAAACCCATCGACTTCGGGCATCATCAAGTCGCATAAAATCAAGTCGGGTTGGTTGCGAATCGCCAGTTCCAGGCCCGCCCGTCCGTCAGCCGCCGCGATCGCCTCGAACCCCTCTCTCTCGAGCAACTTAACGACACTATTGCGGGTAAAGTCATCATCTTCGATAATTAAGATTTTTGGCATCAACTGTCAATCCCCAAATCCCCGAGCGGGTGTAGTGCGGCTCGCACGTGGCTCGCGTCGGTTTGTCCCCCAACTTGCGGCGCGGCACGTCGCCATCTCTACGGTTTGTTTGTGTTTGCCGATATTGTCAAGAAAATGTAAAGAAAATTAAACCATTTTCTAACATTTGTATTCTATTATTGAGTATATCAGAGGGATAGGGTGAATCGGCAGCCCAAAGTCGTTGGCATGGAGAACTCCGGATCCCCCTCTAGCTGGCGAACGTTAGGTAAGATATCCTAGAAGAAAGCGTCTCTCGGTAATCAAGGCTACATTTTAACCGACTCGGCTGCGTTGGGAACCATTTTTTTGCTATTCTTAAGTTTTACATGATGAGTATTTTATCGCGATCGAGCCCGATTCCACCCCACTTAGACTATATTGTCGTCGATCGAGATCTCGCTATTTTAGAAGTTTCGCCGGGGATCGATCGATTTGTGGAGCCGGGAGTAGAAGTTGCTGTCGGGGGGACAATTGAAGATGGCTTTCCCGAAACCATTGGTTTAGAAGAGTTATTTGCTGAGATTTGGACGGGCGATCGTCCCAGTTTCGAGCTCAAGTCCATCGCGCGATCGCTCGATTCCAAGCATCCTGTCTTTTTTGACTTGTACGTGCAGCGTTTCACCAGCGACGATCGACCCGAGTGTGCGGGGATTATTTTTCTAGAAGATGTCACCGATCGCGTCAGTCTCGAACAAACTCTGGTACAGGCTTCCAACGAAATGAGCTTGCTTTTGGGGCGATTGAAAGCCTCTAAAAATTATATGCAAGAAATCATTAATTCTATGACCGAAATTTTGATCGTCGCGCGATCGTCGGGAAAAATTGAAACGGTCAACCCGGCTTGTTTGGAATTATTTGGTTACAGCCAAGAAGAGTTAGTCGGTAACTCGATCGCGACAATTGTTTGCGATGCCCAATTTTTACAACAGTCCATGTCTGGAGGCTGCAAGTTCTTGCAAAATATTGAAGTGACTTGCAAGACGAAAAGCAATACAGAATTAATTGTCTCCTTTTCTTGTTCCGCGATCGCGGGAAACACCCCCAACGAATGCGACTTCGTGTATATCGGTCGCGATATCACCGAACGCTTGCGCTCCGAACGGGAGAAAAAAGAAGCCGAAGAAAACTATCGTCATATCTTTGAAAACGCCATTGAAGGGATCTTTCAATCTACGCCGGACGGACGATTTTTAAGTGCTAATCCCGCTCTTGCTAAAATTTACGGTTACAGTTCTCCTCAAGAGTTGATACGAGAGTTAAACGACATCGATCGGCAGATTTATGTCAGCAGCGAACGGCGAGAGGAGTTCAAAAAAATTATCGAAGAACGCGGCACGATCTACGATTTTGAATCCCAAGTATACGACAGAAATGGTGGCGTTCGTTGGATCTCTGAAAATGCCAGAGCCGTGCGCGATAACAATGGCAACTTGCTGTTTTATGAAGGCACAGTCGAAGACATTACTTCGCGCAAAATTGCTCAGGAAGCCCTGCGCTACCAACAGCAACAAGCCGAACGCTTGCTGCTGAATATTTTACCCGAACCCATCGCCGATCGCCTAAAACTCGAAGAAGAAACCATCGCCGACTACTTTGAAGATGTCAGCGTCTTGTTTGCCGACATTGTTGGATTTACGAAGCTGGCGAGCGTCACTTCTGCGGTGGAATTAGTAGATTTGCTCAATGAAATTTTTTCGGCATTCGATACCTTAACCGAACAGCACGGGTTAGAGAAAATTAAAACAATTGGCGATGCGTATATGGCTGTCAGTGGCTTACCCGAACCCAACCCGGATAGTGCGGCTGCGGTTGCTGAAATGGCCCTAGATATGCAAGCCAAAATTGCCGAATTCAATACTCAAAATCGCCGTCCTCTCAGCATTCGCATTGGCATTCACACTGGCCCGGTGGTAGCGGGTGTCATTGGGATTAAAAAGTTTATTTACGATTTGTGGGGCGATACGGTAAACATGGCCAGTCGCATGGAATCTCAAGGCCTTGCAGGTAAAATTCAAATCAGTTCTGAAACCTACGATCGCCTCAAAGATCGCTATGTTTGCGAGCCTAGGGGGACGATCGCCGTGAAGGGGAAAGGCGAGACGATGGTCTATTTTCTTGTCGGTCGAATTGGAGAAGTCGATCGTGCTGCTATTACCAATGCGATCGTAGACGATCGCCAGCGAACCCGTTTGACGATCGAGAAAATTTACGACAAACTCCAAGAGTTCGATCGTGAAATTTAGGTAGGGGCGATTCGCGAATCGCCCCTACTACACGAACCATCAATATTGACGCTTATCGAGCGATCGCCCTCAATAACCTATCTACAGACAGAGGTGCGATGGCGGCCAACCCCCTATACTAGAAGGTAATGAGTATTTGCAAATCGAGCTACCAAACAACTGCTTATGAAATATCATTTCCAAGTTCCGTCCGTTGTCTGCAAAGGATGTTCCGACACCATCACCGAAGTCATTCAAACGGAAGACTCGGAGGCCAAAGTTAACGTTGATATCGACAAGAAAACCGTAGACGTAGATACGTCCATGTCCGAAGAGTCTGTCAGACAAGCCATTCAATCGGCGAACCATACGATCGCGGCCTAGACTGACGCTTTTCGCTGTTGTATTCTAAGAGGCACATAAAATGACACACCCCAACAAACAAAACTTAACTGCCAATCCCGGCGATCGCATTGACGATTCTAAAAGCATCGAACAAAAAGCCGAACAGTTAGCGGTTGACAGTGCTGACGTAACGGGCGAACATCTGAAAGTTCCCGCTTTCTTCGTTGTCGAAGGCGAAGATGGCGAGAAAAAAGCATTGCACCACGTTCGCGATGCTGAGGAGATTTCCGACACTATTCGCAAAGCCCGCACCGACGAATCGGGCGATCGCCAGTGGTGGTAAAATCCAATCCGGGAGCCAGCATTCTCGCTCCCGGATAAATTTATACGATCGAAAAGGGGCGATCGCCCCTTTTTGTGCTTTAATGGTATTAGCTCTACGATTCCTTGGCGCGTTCGGCCATCGAGGCTTCGCGTCGATCGCTGTCAGCACGGTGTTCGGCTGTCAGTTCTCGAGCCCGAGACTCCGCCGCCGTTGGCGTAGGCGTGACATCCACTTCTGCTTGCGTGCGTGCCGTCAAAGACTCGCTGCGCTTCTCTTGGCGCAAGCGTTCTTCGCTCGCTAATTCTCGGCTTTTTTCTGGCATACTCATATACCGCAACCTCCAAATCTTGTTAGGTTTCGTCAATTGAAACTTAACAACTTCAGAGAGTGCGCTTCATCCCCCAAGAGGGAGAGAGTTGCTATTTGAACGGGCTAGGAGGGATTCGAACCCCCGACACCGTGGTCCGTAGCCACGTGCTCTAGTCCACTGAGCTACAAGCCCTTGTTTCCGTTCGCTTTGCTATCCTAGCACACTCGTTTTTGAGATGGCAAGGGGTGTGGGCAATTTTTCTCGATCGTCCGTTAGGGCACGAATCGCGGGGGATATTGTTCGCGTCGATCGTGCCCGAGTCTGCTATAATAAAAAATTGCACTTCCTTAACTCACATCGCCAACCATGTCTCGCAGATGCCAACTCACGGGCAAAAAAGCCAATAACGGCTTTGCCGTGTCTCACTCCCACCGCCGTACCAAGCGGCGACAAGAAGTTAACCTACAATGGAAACGAGTTTGGTGGCCCCAGGGAAATCGCTGGGTGCGCCTGCGTCTCTCGACGAAAGCCATTAAAACCCTCGAACGCAAAGGGATCCAAGCCATGGCGAAGGAAGCGGGAATCGACCTTAACAAGTTTTAGGGTAATTCAAAAGGGGCGATCGCACCTAACGCGATCGTCCTTAAGTTTATGACGACTCCTACTCCTGCTAACGATCCCAATACCGAATTCGACAGTCCTTGGAAACAACTCCTCGAGACTTACTTTGAAGCATTCATCGCCTTCTTTTTCCCGCAAGCCCGCGATCGGATCGACTGGACTCGTCCGGTAGAATTTCTCGACAAAGAACTACAGAAAGTGGTTCGCGATGCCGAACTGGGCAAGCGTTTAGCCGATAAACTGGTAAAAGTCTATCTGGCTGATGGCTCCACTGCTTGGGTGTTGATTCACATTGAAATCCAAAGCCAAGTCGAGAGCGACTTTGCCGAGCGGATGTTTCAGTATCACTATCGTATCCGAGACCGCTACTCGCAGAAAGTAGCCAGCTTTGCAATTTTAGGGGACGATCGCCCCTCTTGGCGGCCGCAAGAACTCGACGACGAACTGTTTGGCTGTCGGGTTAAGTTTGTTTTCCCGATCGTCAAGCTACTCGACTATCAGACGCGCTGGCAAGACTTAGAGCGTAGCACTAATCCATTTGCTATTATGGTGATGGCGCATTTGAAAGCTCTAGAGACTCGCAATGATAGATTAGAGCGCCAGCAGTGGAAACTCATTCTCACTCGACGGCTGTACGAACTGGGTTACAATAGCCAAGATGTCGTCAATTTGTTTCATTTCATTGATTGGTTAATGAGTTTGCCCGAAGATCTCGATCGAGAGTTTTGGCAACAAGTTCGTCAAATTGAGGAGGAAAAGCAGATGCGTTACGTTACCAGTGTAGAACGCCGAGCGATCGAGCAAGGCATCGAGCAAGGCATCGATCGCGAAGTTTCGTTTGTCGTTCGCTTGCTCGATCGCCGTTTTGGAAAAGTCGATGAAACCCTCGTCGAACGGGTACGCCGCTTGCCGATCGATCGCGTCGAAGAGTTAGGCGAAAACCTCTTCGATTTTGAAACCGAAGCAGACGTGCAAAACTGGCTCGATCGCCTGGACAGTTGACCGGAAGGTAACTATTCAGGTGTCCGATCGCGTCTCAGGCGTAGAAACCCGGTTTCTCAACGGATAAACTCGAATTTTGTCTGGAGATCTGCCAGAAACCGGGTTTCTGAGTGCCACCTGAATGCTTACACCGGAAGTATCGAGGAGAGGGACTGGTCACTGAAATGCCCCCCTTCGTCACAAAACTTTACCTCTGGTTCTCCCCCATCCGGGCCGCGATCGCGTGGTAAACTGGCCCAGGTGGATCTACAATTTAAATTTCGTATCGCTCCTCACACCGATGTCCCCTGCTCGATCGCGAATCGAGGGGGGATTTTTGTAGCGTAGACTGCAAAAAGCGAGACTTTTTGTAACGATTTGGCAACGATCGCCCTCGATCGGGCCGACAATTGAAGTATAGACCCAAACAGACAACGGCATGGCCATCGCGACCGTCAATCCCGCAACCGGGGAAACCCTCAAAACCTTCGAGCCCCTTACCGACACCGAACTCGAATCCAAACTCGATCGCGCCGATCGCGCCTTCGGAGTGTATCGCCTTACCAGTTTAGCCGAACGAGCCGCCTGGTTGCGAGCCGCGGCCGACATTGTGGAAACCCAAAGCGATCGCTTCGCCCGCATCATTACCCTGGAAATGGGCAAACCCATCTCCCAGGCGATCGCAGAGGTCAAAAAATGCGCCCTCGTCTGTCGCTACTACGCCGATCGCGGGTCGGAATTTCTGGCCGATCGTCCCATCGACACCGATGCCAAAACCAGCTACGTCCGCTACCAAGCCATCGGCCCCGTACTGGCAGTCATGCCATGGAACTTCCCCTTCTGGCAGGTGTTTCGCTTCGCCGCCCCCGCCTTCATGGTGGGGAACGTCGGCTTACTCAAACACGCCTCCAACGTCCCGCAATGCGCGATCGCCATCGAGGAAATTTTCCAGGAAGCCGGGTTTCCCACCGGAACCTTCCAAACCCTGCTGGTGGGATCGGACAAAGTGGAAAAAATCGTCAGCGACGATCGCGTTAAAGCCGCCACCCTCACCGGAAGCGAAGCCGCCGGATCCAGCCTAGCGGCGATCGCGGGTAAATACATTAAAAAAACCGTTCTGGAATTGGGCGGATCCGACCCGTATATTGTTTTACCCAGTGCCGATCTCGACAAAGCCGCCGCCACCGCCGTCACCGCCCGTACCCTCAATAGCGGTCAATCCTGCATCGCCGCCAAGCGATTTATCCTTGCAGACGCGATCGCCGATGAGTTCCAGAGTCGCTTCGTGGAAAAACTTCAGGGTCTCAAAATGGGCGATCCCACCCAAGAGGACACCGATATCGGCCCCCTCGCCACCCCAGGGATCCGCGACGAACTCCATTCCCTGGTACGACAGTGTATCTCCAAAGGGGCCACTGCCCTTATTGGTGGGGAACTGCCTGACGGCCCCGGTAACTTCTATCCTCCCACCGCGATCGCCGACATTCCCCCCGGAACCCCCGCCGACAGCGAAGAATTTTTCGGCCCCGTCGCCTTGCTGTTCCGAGTCCCCAACCTGGAAGCCGCCATTACCCTCGCCAACCGCGTTCCGTTAGGACTGGGGGCCAGCGTCTGGACGCAAGTGGAAGCCGAAGCCGATCGGGCCATCAACCGCTTGGAGTCGGGATCTGTTTTTGTTAACGGTATGGTCAAGTCCGATCCCCGCCTTCCCTTCGGTGGTGTCAAGAAATCTGGATACGGCCGCGAATTGGGGATCCAGGGCATCCACGAATTTGCTAACGTCAAAACAATTTGGGTGGGGGAATAGGTAATGGGTAATGGGTCATTGGTAATGGGTTGTCGATCTCCAACCCCCTAAAACCTAACCCCATAATCCCTAAAACCTAACCCCTAATCCCTAAAACCTAACCCCTAAAACCTAACATGAACACTGCCGAACTATTGGTTAAATGTTTGGAAAACGAGGGCGTTCGCTACGTCTTCGGGCTTCCGGGAGAGGAAAATCTCCACATTCTCGAAGCCATAAAACACTCCTCGATTCAGTTTATCACCACCCGCCACGAACAGGGCGCGGCATTTATGGCCGACGTTTACGGACGGTTGACGGGGCAAGCGGGGGTCTGTTTGTCTACCCTCGGCCCCGGCGCGACCAACTTGATGACGGGCGTGGCTGATGCTAACCTCGACGGTGCGCCTTTAGTCGCCATTACCGGACAGGTGGGCACCGATCGAATGCACATCGAATCCCATCAGTATTTAGATTTGGTGGCCATGTTAAAACCCGTCACCAAATGGAACGCCCAAATCGTCCGTCCCAGCATCACCCCCGAAATCGTCCGCAAAGCCTTCAAACGGGCACAAACCGAAAAACCCGGGGCCGTCCACATCGACGTTCCGGAAAATATTGCCGCCATGCCAGTGGAGGGACATGCACTCAACAAAGATAATCAAGAAA
>CAKZKB010000076.1 GCA_937121005.1 uncultured cyanobacterium
CGGCAATTTTAATTTTATGATGGGGTTGTAGGGCGATCGCTGTGTAGGGTTGACAAAAACAGGCGAGTTGTGGTTCGTCACCGTCGAGGCCCCACCGCCAGAGTCAAGAACCTGGCACGACATTAACTTTTGTAAACTTACTGAGATTGCAAGGGCCGCAGCCCGGTAGAATAGGTGTCGGCTTTGACGATCGCAGCGCCATCGCAAACAGAATCTCAGTTTTTGGGAGGGTTTATGAATTTTCTAAACAACTTGCTCGACAGTACGCTTAGCTTCAATTGGGAACCGATTTTCCAGTTGACGCTAGTGTTCCTAATTTTAGTGTCCGGCCCCGTCGTCATCTTTTTACTTGCCGCACGCGGCGGCGACCTGTAAACTCCAGCGACGATCGACATTTACGGCCCCAGGCATTTCGCCTGCGGGCTCTTTGTCGTTAAAATCAAAAATCGATATGACTCAAATCAATATTGTCTCTGAAACCAAAACCGATCGCGGTTGGGCCTACAGCGTCCAACTTCAAGATGGCAGTTCCCAGCACAATTATAGCGTCACCTTGAGCGAGTCGGACTACCAAAAATGGGCCGGCGATCGCGTTTCTCCCGCCGAAACCGTCAAAACCGCCTTCGAGTTTCTCCTCGATCGCGAAAGTGCATCGTCGATATTATCGCAGTTCGACTGTTCGGTGATTCGCCGTTATTTTCCCGAAGTCGATCGGGAGTTACCCAAGCAAATTGGTTGATACAATGTTAGAAACTTCCGTATTAAAGCAAGGAAAAGCAAGTCAGGAAGAGGCGATCGCGCTTTTCGATTGCCTCGATCCCGTCGATCTCGAATGGATGTTCGGCTGCTGGAAAGGGGCTGAATTTTCCACCAGACATCCTATGGATGGTTTCCTAGAACCGCTTGGATGGTATGGCAAGGAATTTGTCAACCCCGAATGCGTTCATCCTTTACTTTTTTCGAGTGGTAAAAACGACACCTTCAAAGTTGCCGCCGATCCTCAAGTTTTAAGTTTGGTAATTCGATTGCTACCAATTTTGAAAAATACAAATAAAAGGATTCTAGAGATGCTGCGCTGGACGCTTTTTACCCAAAAAACAGAATCGAGTCAAGCAAGACTGAGAATGGTAGAATATCGCGGTAAATTAAGCGCGACCATGATTTACGATCGCTTGCCGATTTGCGATGTTTTTAGGAAAGTGGACGATCGCACTGTCCTCGGATGGATGGATTTAAAAGAATGGCCGCCCTTTTTCTTTACTCTGACCAAAGATATGGTATAATTAAGTTCGTACTGTTCTATCCCCTCGCTCCTTTGGCTCTGCCAGGGAACGTCATTGAGAGGGCGAAGCATTCGCCTTCTAGTTGATGGACTTTTTCTCCCTTTTTCGGTGCGAATGCTTAGCCCCTACTACGTCACGTAAAAAAATGTCCGATCGCCTCAGTCATGTCGATCGCACCGGACAAGCCAATATGGTGGATGTTTCGGCAAAAACACCGACGGTTCGCGAAGCCACCGCCGCCGGAAAAGTGCGGATGAAACAGACAACATTCGAGGCGATCGAAGCCGGAAATGCACCCAAAGGCGACGTTTTAACTACTGCTCGCCTCGCCGGAATTATGGCAGCCAAACAGACATCCCAACTGATCCCGTTATGCCATCCTTTACCTCTACAAAAAATTGACGTACAAATTATCGCCGACCCCGATTTACCGGGCTACAATCTATCGGCAACCGTAAAGACAAAATCCGAAACAGGTGTAGAAATGGAAGCCCTCACCGCCGTTTCTGTGGCGGCTCTGACGCTGTACGATATGGCTAAGGGGTTAGAGAAATCGATCGCGATCGAGTCGATCCATCTGGTGCGGAAAACAGGGGGAAAGTCGGGAGACTACCAAGTGATGGACAATGGGTAGGTCGATGTGAAGTTCTGTTAATTTCCATGGCGCTCTAGTTGTGCTGCTGCGTCCATTGTTCTAAAATAGGGCAGTACGCCTCATCGGGTGATCGCCGATGGAATTCGATACGATTACCGAAATTTACAGCAGTTTCAACCCCTTCGAGCCACCGGATCCCGAAGTTTACGTGGATTTTGAAAGCGTGCGCGGCGGTTGGA
>CAKZKB010000077.1 GCA_937121005.1 uncultured cyanobacterium
TATCGAGTGGGTTTAGAGGTCGAAGTGCTGTCAAATCCGTCTGAGTTATCCGGTGGGGAGGTTTTACCAGGTTTTGTGCTGAGTTTGCGCCGGGTGTGGGGCTGAGACGAGTTTCAGAGGGGGAATACCGCCCCTCCTGTCGATTCAGGGCGCGATCGGTTAAGATAGGAGATAACTCTTCCGCCGCATTCGACCCTGTTCCATGACCGACGATCGTTCCGATCCCAATGCCGATCGCCCCGATATTGGCTACCAACTTCGCAGCTACCTGACCTCCGTGCAAGGAGCCCTGGGGCTGTTGCGAAGCGGAAAACTCGATCCCGACTCCGATCGCGGGCGGCGGTTGATGGAAATTGCCCAAACCAACGCCGACGAACTGGTACGCCTCACCCAGTCTCTCGAAGAACAATCGGAAGCGGAAGAATCCGCACTCAAAATTGCCACCAAATTGCTAAAAACCGTTGCCGCCGTCGAGCGCAAACAAGCGACGGGCATCCTAATTTTAGAGCGCGATCGTCGTCAGTGGAAACTCGGATTTTATCGCGGTAAGCTGGCCTGTGCTATTGGCGAACCCCATCGCGTTCGCCGTTGGTATCGCGCTATTCCGAAAAATTGCCGAGATCTGAAAGCAGAAGGGACAGAGAAAAGTGATTTTTGGGAAATCTCGATTCTCGATCGCGCCTTGGCCCAACAACGTTTGGAAAGCGATCGGGCAAAATTAGCCGTTCGTTGGATCGCCATGGAAGTGTTATTTGCGGCTTGCTGGCATCCCGATACTACCGCCCAATGGCAACCGCACCCCTTGAAGGCGCAATTGCCCCCGGAGGCGTTACTGTCGGGGGCGGAAGTGAAAGCGTTACTGCTAGAAGTGCGACAGTTGCAGCAACAGTGGCGATCGCTGAAATTGCCTCCCCAACAGGTCGATCGCGCCCCTAGCGTGGCCGCGAGTGCGGATAAAAATGCGAATGCGCGAGATTTGTCCAATCTCAAATCCATGTTTGACGGGCGACTGACGTTTTGGGATCTGTCGCTGAAGTGGAAACAATCGCCGCTTAAAATGATGCGCCTGTTCGATCGCTTTCGCCGACAAGCCCCGATCGAATGGCGCGACGTTCCCGATTTGTCCGTGCCTCGGGCGATCGTCCCCAAATTGAAGCCGGACGGATCGCGGTTGCGCGTCGCCTGCATCGACGATAGCCCGCAAATTTGTCGATCGATGCAGCAGATTTTTGAGGGGGCAGGTTACGAATTCATCGGCTTGCAAGACCCGGTGCGGGCCATTCCTGCCCTGATCGAACGCCCGCCAGATTTTATTTTTCTCGACCTCGTAATGCCCATTGCTAATGGGTACGAAGTGTGCTCGCAGTTGCGGCGGGTGAATACATTTCGCGAGGTTCCCATTGCCTTTTTAACGGGAAACGATAAGTTGGTCGATCGTCTGCGGGCAAAAGTTGTGGGCGCGAACGACTTTTTATCTAAACCCGTCGAAGCCCAAAAAGTGCTGGAGTTGGTACGCAAATACACGACCAGCGAGAAGAAACCTCAGTCGTTACAGTCGAATTAGGGGGGATTGATATAGGAGGAAAATTCTGAAAACTCGAATCCGGTTAATCCACGATCCCATCTGATGCCTGTAGGATCGGGCGAGGCATTCACTAACCTAGTTATCGGTAGAATTGTTCGTTAATTGGTGTGAATGCCTAGCCCCTACCAATACCGCAATCGCTTAAAACGGACTACGATGTCATTGTTCATTGCTCATTGTTCTCGGTTCCTCGAATCTTTATCTTCTCCAAGCAATGCGGACGATCGGACTCCTGCTGAAATTTTAGCCGAAATTGCTGCATTACCCATTGAAGGCGATCGCGATCGCTTCTCTGGAGAGGAACACGATCGCGTGTTGTATCGAGAAGAGAAAAATTTGTGATTTTTGTGGCTACAAGTGCTTGGTTTGCGAGTGTCGTTCCATCAGACACCGATCGCCTTGCAGCGAGTCAATGGCTTCGTCAAAATAATCAACCTTTAATTACCAGCGATTACATTTTAGATGAAACCTTAACTTTGCTGAGGGTTCGCGGAGAAAAAACGCGATCGTTGAGTTTAGGGCGTTCTTTATTCTCTGGACAAATAGCAACTCTCTAAGTACCTCTACCCGATCGCGCCACTCGCACCCAACCGTTCCGATCGCGATGTCTCGGCCGCCACGCACCACGTACCGAATGTTCGTATCTTTGGTAAAGTAAAGAAAGCGCGATCGTCCCTCTCCGATGTGGCTGTTATGTTCTCCAACTTCTTCGTCAAACGTCCTGTCTTCGCCTCCGTCTGTTCTCTATTAATTGTCATCGTCGGTTTAGTCGGGTACGTTCGCCTCCCGGTACAAGAATTCCCCGATATCGATCCGCCTGTGGTCAGCGTCACCACTGTTTATCCCGGTGCGAACCCGCGCGTTGTCGAAACCGAAGTCACCGAAATTCTCGAAGACGAAATTAATGGCATTGAAGGCTTAAAAACCCTCACCTCTGAAAGTCGAGAAGAAGTCAGCACCATCACCGTTCAATTCGATCTCGATCGCGATGCTGATATTGGCGCGCAAGACGTTCGCGCCCGCGTTTCTCGTGCCTCCCGTCGCCTTCCCGACGAAGTAGATGTCCCCGTTGTCGATAAGCGTTCTGGCGATACCTCTCCCATTTTATGGTTTGCGTTGTATGGCGAAGATGACAGTATTTCCACGTTAGAATTGAGCGATTATGCCGATCGCTTTATTACCGATGCCCTAGAAACAGTTCCCGGTGTCAGCAGTATTTTTATCGGTGGCGAACGGCGATATGCCATGCGGTTGTGGATCGATCCGCGCAAATTAGCGGCTCGCAATTTAACTATTTTAGATGTAGAAGAAGCGCTGCGCGATGAAAATGTGGAAGTTCCCGGCGGCTTGGTTGAAGGGGAGTCTTCCGAGTATTCCGTGCGGGTTTTAGGACGCTTGCAAACGCCTCCCGACTACGAAGAGTTGGTGATTCAAACAAACCCCGATGGGTCTTTAGTGCGCTTGCGCGATATCGGCCGGGCCGAAATTGGGGCGGAGGACGATCGCTCTTTCGTGCGCTTTATGGGGCAACCGGCGATCGGAATGGGAGTCGTGAAACTGTCGCAAGCGAATACCTTAGAAGTGGCGGCGGGGGCAAAAGCGAAAATGGAAGAACTCTCGCAAAACTTCCCGCCGGGAATCGCTTATCAACTGGCGTTCGATAGTTCTGAGTTCGTTTCCGAGGCGATCGCGGAGGTCTGGAAATCCCTATACTTAGCCGTTTTTCTAGTTATTTTAGTCATCTTTTTGTTCTTGCGCGATTGGCGAGCAACGCTGATTCCGGCTGTCACCATTCCCGTCTCTCTGGTGGGGGCATTTGCGGTCATGTTCGTCCTCGATTATTCGATTAACACCCTCACTCTATTTTCGCTGACGCTGGCAACCGGATTGGTCGTAGACGATACCATTGTCGTTCTCGAAAACATCGTCCGCTACATCGAAGAAAAAGAAATGAAACCCTACCAAGCAGCAATGGTGGGAATTTCGGAAGTGGTTTTTGCCGTTATTGCCACCACCGCCGTCTTGATTGCGGTCTTTTTACCTGTTGGTTTTGCCACTGGCAATACCGGACGTTTGTTTAACGAATTTGCCCTGACTTTGGCCGGATCGGTGGTTATTTCTTCTTTTGTGGCGCTGACCTTGGCTCCGAGTTTGTCGGCGCGAGTTCTGAAGCAACACGGACAGTTTAATAATGCCTTGTTTCGCAGCATTGAATCTTTACTGAATACCGGGCAACAGCTTTATCGCGATTCCTTGCGATCGCTCATGGCTGCCAAACTTATAGTCGCGATCGGCTTTTTGGTTTCTTTAGGGCTAACAGCAATCTTGTTTCTTCAACTGCCACAAGGATTTTTACCCACAGAAGATCGAGCCGCTATTTTTACTATCGTTCGCGGCCCGCAAGGGGTTTCTCTTAACTATACAGACGACATTATGCGGCAGGTAGAACAGGTTTACAGCCAAGTTCCCGAAGTCAAAAGTTACTTCACCGTTGGCGCATTTGGTCGCGGTGCACCGGGACAAGTCAATCAGGGGTTTGCCTTCGTTCGCCTGCAACCCTGGTCGGAACGTCCCGAACCCAACCAAGAACAAGAGGCAATTGTCGGACAATTATTCGGGCGATTTTCGCAAATTCCGGGAGCCTTAGTGTTTCCCATTAACCCACCTTCGCTACCGGGTGCGGGGTTCAGTCAGCCTGTGGAGTACGTGCTGCAAGGTGCGGATTTAGAAACGTTGGCTCGGGTATCCGAAGAGTTTGCCAATCGAGCTCGCCAACTTCCACAACTATCGAACATCGATACTGACTTAAAATTGAACAAGCCCGAACTGACGATTACCATCAATCGCGATCTCGCGTCAGCGTTGGGTGTTTCTGTGCGCGATATTTCCGAAACGTTGCAAATTTTGCTTGGCGGTCAAGATATAACCAGTTTTAACCGAGGAAATCGTCGTTACGAAGTGGTAGTGCAAGCAGAAGACGAATTTCGTGCCAGTCCAGAAGATATCAAAGAGTTGTATGTCGAAACCGCCGACGATCGCATTATTCCGTTAGAAAACCTTGTTGATATTTCTACCACCACAACGCCACCGCAAATCAATCACTACAACCGCTTTCGGGCAGCCACCATTAGCGGCAGTCCCGCCCCCGGTGCGAGTTTGGGCGAGGCTTTAGATGCCTTGGACAAATTAGCAGCCGAAACCCTACCGCCGGGGATTGAAACCAGTTTGGCAGGGCAATCTTTGGAGTTCAAAGAGGCGGGACAAGCGACGATTTTTATCTTCGGTTTGGCGTTGGTGTTTATCTTTTTAGCACTGGCGGCTCAGTTTGAAAGCTATATCGATCCCATTGTTATTTTACTCGCGGTTCCCCTGTCGTTGTTGGGGGCATTTGCAGCCTTGCTGCTGGCGGGGTTAGAATTGAACGTCTACAGCCAAATTGGGTTAATTATGCTGGTGGGGTTGTCAACCAAAAACTCAATTTTAATTGTCGAGTTTGCTAACCAATTGCGAGAACGCGGTTTGGGGATCTCAAAAGCGGCGATCGAGGCGGGAAATATCCGCTTTCGTCCCATTTTAATGACGGCATTTTCGACGATTTTCGGTTTGCTTCCTCTGGCGTTGGCGACGGGTGCGGGTGCGGCGAGTCGCGTTTCGATCGGCATGGCGGTAGTGGGAGGAATGCTGGTATCGACGTTTTTAAGCCTGTACGTGGTTCCGGTGTTTTACGCGATCGTGCATCGCTCTAAATAGGGTTTGCTGGAAAACTGAAACGTAAGGATTCAGGTATACTAGGCTAAACGGGTGTAGAAACCCGGTTTCTCGCTTATAGACGGACAAAATTCGAGTTTCTCCCTTCAGAAACCGGGTTTCTCTGTACCACCTGAATGCTTACACTGAAACAAGCTGGAGGTGGATACAAACGCGATCGTGCTTTATCCTAGAATTATACGACCTGCTGCTAAAACCATCGATGTCATCTCCCCATCCCTTACAACGACTCTTCAATTACGGACGCGAATATCGCCCGCAAATTTGGCAGGCGAGTGCGTGTTCGGTTCTCAATAAATTGTTCGATTTGGCCCCTCCGGCTTTAATTGGTGCGGCGGTGGATGTCGTCGTGCAACAAGAAGATTCTCTCATTGCTCGCTTTGGGTTTGAAACAGTTTTATCGCAACTGATCGTCTTAGCTGTTCTCAGTCTCGTTATCTGGGGATTAGAATCGTTATTCGAGTATATTTACCAACGACTGTGGCGGAATTTGGCGCAAACCATCCAGCACGATTTGCGGATCGATGCCTACGATCGCCTGCAACAACTGGATGTTGCTTTTTTTGAAGATCGCTCTACAGGCGAATTAATGTCTGTTCTCAGCGACGACATCAACCAATTAGAGCGATTTTTAGATGGGGGAGCCAACGAAGTCATCCAAGTGGTGACAACCGTGATTATCGTTGGCGGTGCATTTTTTATTTTAGCACCCAATGTGGCCGGCTTGGCCATTCTTCCCATTCCGTTTATCCTCTGGGGATCGATCGCCTTTCAAAACAAACTCGCCCCGTATTACGCTGACGTGCGGGAAAAAGTTAGCTTTTTGAACGGACAGTTGGCGAATAATTTGTCGGGAATTGCGACAATTAAAAGTTTCACCGCCGAAGAATATGAAAGTCGCCGCATTGCTGCCCAAAGTCAGGACTATCGCCGCAGCAACCAACGGGCGATCGCCCTCAGTGCAGCTTTCGTTCCTCTAATTCGCATCGTCATTTTATTTGGGTTTACGGCGATCCTCATCTTTGGGGGACTGTCGGCTGTTTCCGGGCAGCTTTCAGTGGGATCGTACAGCGTCATGGTCTATTTAACCCAACGCTTGTTATGGCCTTTAACTCGTCTAGGACAAACCCTCGATTTGTACCAACGGGCGATGGCTTCGACGCGACGAGTTTTTAAACTTCTCGATACTCCGATCGTCCTGCATCCCGGTACGAAACCTCTGCCGATCGCCTCCGTTTGCGGCGAGGTACATTTGGATAATATCACGTTTGCTTATCGCGATCGCAACCCCGTTATCAAAGATCTTACCCTGCACGTTCCCGCCGGAAAAACCATCGCCGTTGTTGGCTCTACCGGGTCGGGAAAAAGTACCCTGGTGAAGCTACTGTTGCGTTTTTACGAAGTGCGATCGGGACGCATTACCATCGACAAAATTGACGTGCAAGATATTCTGCTCCCAGACTTGCGACGTGCGATCGGTTTGGTGAGTCAGGATGTCTTTTTATTTCACGGAACTGTATTAGAAAATATCATCTACGGGACGTTTGATGCTAGCCGAGAAGACGCGATCGCGGCCGCGACAATTGCCGAAGCGCACCCATTTATTATGGAGCTTCCCCAACAATACGATACCATGATTGGCGAGCGCGGACAAAAACTCTCCGGCGGTCAGCGACAACGAATCGCGATCGCGCGTGCGGTGCTTAAAGATCCGCCAATTTTAATTTTAGATGAAGCGACTTCGGCGGTGGATAACGAAACCGAAGCTGCTATCCAGCGATCGCTCGAGAAAATTACTCAAAATCGGACCACGATCGCGATCGCCCATCGCCTTTCTACTATTCGCAACGCCGATTGTATTTACGTCATGGAAAAAGGCAAACTCGTCGAAGCCGGAACCCACGAAGAATTGCTCGCAAAAGCCAATCTGTATGCTGGATTTTGGCAGGTACAAATGGGAGCAACGTCTGCAAACTAGCAGCTTACGATCTACCACCGAAAGAAACCGCCACTTCGTAACCAATCCGAATACCAAATAGTTGAGCGTTGGAATTTCTATGACTTAAATTTCGTGCCGCTTGTAGACCCATTGAACTGACTTCGTACTCACCCGTCTCGATATCAATGATAACCATTTTGCCAATGTTTTCTTCAATTTCTACTTTGTCTCGAATTTCAGTTGCATAGAGTTGGTTTGCTCGAAATGCAATTTCGTTATAGCTTAAAAGTGTCGTTGGCATGATGAACTTTTGTACTTCAGTTTTTAGGAGATCGGGGACTACGAGCGATTGTAGCATAGTTTCCCCAGCGATCGCGATCGAGAGATGGGCTATACTGTTGGGGTAGCGTCAGGAACTCCATGAATATGCGCGATCGAACTGCAACTGGTATCTGAGTTAGCGATTCGCTACAATGATTAAAAAGCAAGCCCGACACGCGCAGTTCCTCCCATCGAGTCGGCCGAACGCACCATTGGGTGCAACCTCAGCCCGAGGCGCGCCCCCCCCCAGGGGATCGGGTAATTCGGTAGGGTCGATCGGGAATTGCCCCTGCTTCGGGTGAGCGTACCCGCAGGAGATGTCATAATAGGAGTAGCGGGCAGTCCCTATATCAGGGGTTGCCACGATCTATCCGCCAACCACCTTGAATTTTGCGCGATCGCCCATCCGTGTCTATCCTATTCATCTGTGGTTGCATTATCTGTGGTTGCCAAATCTAAAATTAACATGACCTCCGAACACATTCGCCAACGCTCCGATCTGCTAGGAACCCAAGTCATTACCCGCGACACGGGCAAGCGATTGGGCATTGTCAGCCAATTGTGGGTGGATATCGATCGCCGCGAAGTCGTCGCCATCGGGATGCGCGAAAGTCTGCTCGCCCTGCCGGGGATCCCAAAATTTATGCGCCTCAGCGAAATCCGGCAGATCGGCGACGTGATTCTCGTAGACGACGATCGCGCCGTCGCCGACGACTTTGATATGGAAGCCTACAGCAACCTGATCAACATGGAGGTCATCACCGAAGATGGGGAACGCTTGGGGCGCGTCCGAGGCTTCAAACTCGACACCCGCGATGGTAAAGTCGTCTCCATCATCATCGCCTCGGTGGGCTTGCCGCAAATTCCCGATCGCGTTCTGAGCACCTACGAACTGGGGGTCGAAGAAATCGTCAGCAGCGGCCCCGATCGCCTGATCGTCTTTGAAGGTTCCGAAGAACGCCTCGTCCAACTCACCGAAGGCTGGCTGGAACAACTCAACCTCACTGCCCCCCCTTGGGAACGCGACGAAGAAGAATTTCCCGTCCCCCAAATTCGCTACGACAACCAACTGCCCTCGGGAATGCAGCAGCGCGTCGAAGAACGTCCCCCCCTGGCCACTCCCGTACCCGAAGAATGGACGGAAGACGACGCTTGGCAAGAGGAAGAACCCCTCTACCAAGAAGCGGAAGTTTACTACGAAGAAGAACCCCTCGAGGACAATTGGAGCGAAGCCAGCCAAACCACCGCCTACGAACGGGCCGACTACGCTGAAGAATATCCTCCCACCAACACCTATCGCGAACCCGAGTACGCCGACGACTACGAAGACGTACAATCGGATGCTTGGGCTGACGAAGAAGAGGCCGAACCCTACCAGCCGCCCGAGGTGAATTTGCCCGAACGGACGCGGATGCCCGAATACGAGGAGGAGCGCGGTTATTAACTCTGGTAAAGCAGACGGACTTTACTCGATGGCTTCGATATCGTTACAGTCGCGACAAAATTCTTGCGGGGTCATCCAACCGCGCAGAAAGTAGTAAATATTGGCCAGATACTCGTCTATGACTTCCGTCGAAAGCGCCAAGGCTTCGGGTCGAGGCACCAAATCGGAAATATCGAGATCGAACTCGTCGCCCTCCAAAATAGGGACGCTGATAAAGTCGGTTGGCCGCAGGGTAATGGAGATCCCCAGTTGGGCGAAAGTGCGGGCGGCGCGATAGCTATAAATTGCTGGGGCGACTAAAATAACGCGATCGTTCAAATTGAGATCGACCAAAATATCTCGTACTTGCACGGCTGTGGTTCGCAGGCTGACCCCGCGCGGCTCTACAATGATTCTATCGGAGGGAACACCTAAATTGTTAAGTAATATGCCAATGTCTTCGGCTTCGATATCTTCGGCTTCGTCATCTTCACCGATCGAAATTCCCGATCGCGGGCCGGCGCTGACGACCACGAATGGGGCCGCACCTTGGCGGTACAAGCGGGCCGCGAATAGAATACTATCGCCGCGATCGCTCAACTGAACTCCTCCTGGGTCTCCGACGCTGGGCTGGGTCGTGTTCCACCCCACCAAAACGATGGCGCTGGCCCCTTCCACCGGACGGAGACGGAAAAGCGCCGCTTCCCTTTCAAAGCGATCGGCTAACCGATAGGAAACAACGGGAACGCTTAAGAAGAATAAAATCAAAAAAGCAGGAATCAAATACATTCCCACCCCCTGACCGCCTTTTTCTCCTCCATCCTCCTTGCAGTCCTTAGACTTCGACTTCTTGGCAAATACGGTTTTGTTGATAGCGTTGGCCAGTAGAACTAACACCAATCCCAGGGGACTGAGGGGAAACGATAAAATTTTCCAGGCGATCGCAGCTTCTTCGAGAGTGGGTTCGATGAATGCCAAGATAATAAATGTGGCCAGTACCAGCAGTCCCAAAAGTTTCAGGAATTTCTCGGGAATGAACCGTGTAATTAAATAAAAAGCGAGAACAATAATTAACAACCATAGGAGCAGCCGCGTCAGCAGTACGAACATGGGAGGATCCTCGGAGATTGAGTAAAGTTTTTTGACAAATCTATGTCTTTCTTAAAGTTTCGAGATGGCAAGTTACGCTAACATGGACAATTAGAATTAACGTAGCGATCGTCTATCGATGAAAGTCAGTCGTCTCCTGAGACTGTACGAAGCAGGAAATACGGATTTCAACGGCAGCGACCTGCAAGGGGCCGATCTGTCGAGGGCCATCTTAATTCAGATTAACCTCGATCGCGCCAATTCGATCGGGGCGGACTTGCGGCGGGCTTTTTTGACCCGAGCCAGTCTCAGAGAGGCTCGCCTCAATTGGGCCGATTTAAGTTTTGTGAAGCTCGGCGATGGCGACCTGTGCGGTTGCGATCTCACCAAAGCTAAACTCATTGGCGCGTTTATGGTCAAAGCCAACCTCAGCGATGCCAAACTGAGCGGAGCCAATTTAGAAGGGGCCAACCTGCGGGGGGCCAACCTGCGGGGAGCCAATTTGTGCGGCGCAAACCTGGCGGGCACGAACCTGCGCGGGACTGACTTGCGCGGGGCCAACTTCAACTGGGCCAACCTGGCCGAAGCCAAGTTGAGTGGAGCTCGCTTGGATGAGGCTTCGTTCCGACACGCGAATTTATCGGGGGCCTATCTTAATGGTACAAACTTGACAAAGGTAAATTTAGAACGAACCGACCTCTCCCAAGCGAAGCTCAATGGGGCCGATTTGCATGGGGCCGATTTGAGTACGGCCAATCTGAGCGAGGCGGCGCTGAAAGGGGCCATTTTAACGGAGGCGCAGTTCGATCGCGTTCGCTGGTGCGTACCGTTGATGTCGGCGAGTATGACGATGCCTAGGGTCGTATCGTGAGGTAAAAATGATGCAAATTCGCGATCGAGCGTTGAGTTTTGAAGAATTCCTGGATTGGTATCCTGAAGATGGCAAGCGGTACGAGTTAATTGAAGGTGTAGTTTTTGAGATGCGACCGACTGGCCCTCACGAGGATATTTCAGGTTACTTGGTGGCTGAATTCAATGTAGAAATTCGCCGACAAAATTTGCCGTTTTCGGTTCCGAGAACTTGTTTGCTGAAACCGCAAGCACTGCGATCGGGATACCAACCGGATGTTATCGTTCTCGATCGCGATCGCCTCGGAGATGAGTTGCTTTGGCCGACAGCATCAGTCATTCAAAACGGTCAGACGGTTCCTCTTGTTGTCGAAGTCGCGAGTACAAACTGGGGGGACGATTACGGCCACAAATGTGTCGAATACGAGGCCATGGGGATTGCCGAGTATTGGATTGTAGATTACCGAGCATTGGGGGCAGTTCGCTATATCGGCCAGCCTAAGCGACCAACAATTACAATTTTTTATCTCGTTGGTGGAGAGTACGAATTGCAGCGTTTTACGGCGGGTCAACGCTTGCGATCGCGGGTGTTTCCAGAGTTACAATTGAAGGCAGACGATATCTTCGCGATCGCGTCTTAGTTCGCAAAAGAGGACTCTTTCCTATGCCTAAAATACCCATTATCGATCGCGATCGCGCTTACACCTTTACCGACTACTTCAAGCTCAATTTTTCGCCTCAAGATATCCTCGCCTACTTTAATGTTGTCCTGGAACGACGCAGGCTAAATTTACCGCAATCTTCCGGCGATCTCGCTCGCCTGGTCGATCTCGAAACTCGCCTGAGCGAAACGCTTCCCCGGTTGAGTTTGACTAGCGAAATGGCACGCCGAGAATTTCTGATTGCTCCGGTGCTAACCGATGTGCTACACTACACGCAAGCGACCTTAAATGTCGAGTATCCCGTTGCTGTTAGCAAACAATTAAAAGGATCTCTCGACTACCTGCTGCAAACCGAACGCACCGTTCTCGCGATCGAAGCCCAAAACGAGGATTTAGAGCGAGGGTTCGTGCAATTGGCGATCGAACTGATTGCCCTCGATCGCTGGATCGATTCGGAACAAGCCATGTTATACGGTGCAGTTTCTACCGGAAGCATCTGGCAATTTGTGGGTAAAGCCGCGCTCTATCAGTCGGATGGAC
>CAKZKB010000078.1 GCA_937121005.1 uncultured cyanobacterium
GCCTGTTTGCTAAAAATAAAGACCGGAGAGCGAATCGTACCGCTAAGTTTACAAATTGTTATACTGCCTTCTCCCTTTTTTTTCAATCCTTCAGGGGAAATTTTCCAGAAAATAGGGCAAAATCGACCGCAATTGCCGTAAAATGGCCCCCACCCGCCTGCAATACCGGGTTAGCTCGATAACATCCGTCGTCGCGGCGATCGCCGTTGTCGGGCGATTTCGTACAGGGCCATGCCCGTTGCGACGGAAACGTTGAGACTGGGGGTACGCCCGGCCAGGGGAATCGAGAGCAAGACATCGCACTCGTTTTGGGTCAGCAGGCGCAGGCCGTCGCCTTCGGAACCGACGACGAGGGCAACGCGATCGACTTTGGCAAAATCTTCTTCATCGATGACCTGGGGCGATTTTTCCGTCAGGCCGTAAATCCAAAAACCAGCCGCTTTCAATTCTTCCAAAGCGCGAGCCAAATTGACTACCCTCGCAACTGGAAGAAATTCTAAAGCTCCGGCCGCCACTTTGACGACGGCGGAGGTGATGCTAGCCGATCGCCGTTGGGGAATCACGGCCCCCGTACAACCAAAGGCTTCGGCGGTGCGAATAATGGCCCCTAAATTGTGGGGATCGCTCACGCCATCGGCGACTAAAATGACCGCCGGGCCAGTGGTTGCGTCATCGAGGAGTTCGCTGAGGTCGCGATAGGCGTAAGGGGCGACTTTGGCGGCGATCCCCTGGTGGTTGCCCCCCTGGGTGAGGCGATCGAGTTGTTTGGGGTGCGCTTCATCGACGATCGTTCCCTCACTTTTGGCTTGGTTGAGGAGTTCGTGAAACTGGGACGAGTAGCGCAACTGGGGTAAAATCCAGACGCGATTCAGGTGGCGAGATCCTTCTAGGGCGCTGGAGACGGCGTGGCGACCGTAAATCAAATCGGGATCGGGGGGCGTGTCGTCCTTGTAGGGGCGGCCGCCCGCAGGACGCGATCGCCGTCCGGGTTTTCCAGACGGCGATCGACGTTGGGGACGATCGCGACGAGAAGGAGAGTGTTCGCTCATAATGAGGTATTAGGGATTAGGTATTAGGTATTAGGGGGCCTTCTCGATCTTAACGAGACTTTACTGTTCCCACCAATTCAGGCAAGAACGACTCATTTTGACACAAGTCGGTCAATCTTTCCCCCTAATCCCCCAATTCCCCTTACCGACGCGGGCCGCGGCCTTCGCCTCGGCCGCGATCGCCGCCAAATTCATCGCGCCGTTGTTCGACCAATTCCGACCATTCTTGACGCTGTTCGGGGGTGAGAACGTTGCGGATTTCGAGCATACTCTCAAAGCGCATTTCGGCCATGTCTTGATGCAAGTCTAAGATGCGATCGTGTTGGGAACGAATCTCACCATCGTCAGCATTTCCGACCATCAACTGGCGCAATTCTTGGCGCTCGGTACGCATTTGTTCGCCGAGTTCGCGCATTTCGGGGGCATAGCTTTCGCGAATCGCTTGGATTTCTTGCATTTGCGCTTCCGAGAGGTTCAGTTGTTCTAAAAAGCGCCCGCGACGACCGCCCGGTTCGTTACGATTGCCGCGATCGCCCCGTTGACTCAGCACTTCAGGCTGTCGCTGCTGCCCTTCTGGAGCCGCCCAAGCCGTGCTGCTACTCGCTCCGAGTAACATCAACGAAACAGATAAAGCTAAGCCGGACAGTAATTGTTTGGACGTTAACATTGTTTTCTCCTTTCTTAAAGTATGAGCTTTGTAGGGGCGAATGGCATTCGCCCTCGATCGACTTTCCCGAGTCAGGGTCAACGCCGTTGACCCCTACAGTTTGTGCTTACCAAATGCCGAACTCCAACTCGTTGCAACCGTCGAGGGTACATTCCCAGGTATCGGTCATAAATGCTTCGAGTTCGGCCAGTTCTTCGGGTGTCGGTTTGTCGGGAGTGAGGGTGCGGTAGCTACCCCAAGCAACTAGCAACCCGGCGGCGATCGCGGTGGGAACCAGCCACAACCGACGACGGGGCGGCCGGTGGGTGGCGGACAGGATCCGATCTTCGAGGCCGCGATCGGCCGGCGGTGCGGTTGGGGTGTTGTCTTTGAGGAAACGGACGAGACGATCGTCCTCTGGCGGTCGAGTCATAGTTGCACCCCCTCGGTCTCGAAAAATTGGCGCAGGGTCGATCGCGCTTTGAATAAACGCGATTTCACCGTTCCGACGGGAATATCGAGGATCTCGGCCACTTGCTTTTGGGGCAAATCTTCGAGATCGTGGAGAACGATGACACTGCGTAACTCGATACTCAGTCGGGCCAGACCCCGTTGTACCAGGTCGCGATAGTGCAGGTCTTGGGTGGCGCGATCGCCCGACGAGATCTCCGTAACCGATCGCAGTTGGCGATCGCGATCGCGCCATCGGGCAAGTGCCCGACGGCCGTCGGTGGCCACGTTCCAGCAGATCCGGTACAGCCAAGTGGCAAATGTATCCGGTTGTTTCAAGCGGGGAAGTCCTTTCCAGGCCCGCAAGAACACCTCCTGAACGCGATCGTCGAGTTCCGACGGGCCGCACAGTTGGTAGAGGGTCGATCGCACTTTATGCTGGTGGCGGCGGTAGAGTTGGCGAAAACTCTCGCGATCGCCGCCTTGACACCGACGCACCAAATCGCCATCGGAGTGCGTTGCACTTAGGGGTTGGGCAGTCATTTCAGTGACCAGTGACCAGTACCTCTCCTTTGGGATCCTTTGGAACTTCTTAGGTTTAGACTGAGCCAGGTAAAAGAAGGTTCATTTTTTTCAACGCTTTTCTCAATGCGATCGCGCCTCTCCCCTCCACCCACTGACCGAGAAAATTCTGAACTCTGAACTGGTGAATTCTGAATTGGAGCGCAGCGACTAACTCGCAGACCTGCTATCATGTCCCTAGATTTGGGGCTGTGGCTCAGATGGATAGAGCAAGCGCCTCCTGAAAATCGGGCACCGTCGGGGAAACTCGGCGCGTGAATGCGGTCAAACTCGGCGAACCCTAAAAGGCGATCGTCGCCTCATGGGAATACCGAACCAAGCCCGAAACGCACCGACGTTCGGTTCGGGAAGGTGTAGAGACTAGACGGCCGCCACCTACGGGTATAAACTGCCTACGGTGAAGGGATAGTCCGGAGAGTGGGGAAACTCACACCAATCTGAAGCGCTAGGTCGGCGGTTCGAGTCCGCCCAGTCCCGTTTCCTGCATAATCGGAATTGTCTGATGGTGTTTTTACCTCGCCCATGCGATCGCACCGCTCTCTCACCTTAACGGCTCGTCGCCTCCGTCGCAGCCCCCTAAAAGCTATGTTGTTTGGGTTCGCCTTGCTGTTTCCCGTCGTCTGTATCGCCGGGTGGTGGGGCTATCGCACGACAAAACAGTTATTTTCGGCCCCCGAAGCGATTTTGGTGTTGGGTGGGGATCCGCGTCGGGAAGTGTTTGCGGCCCAATTCGCGCGATCGCACCCCGAGTTACACATTTGGGTATCGGGAGGGAGCAACCCCGAATATTCTGAATGGGTGTTCGCCGAAGCGGGGATCGAGGACGATCGCGTTACTTTAGACTACAAAGCCATCGATACGGTTACGAATTTTACCACCCTGGTTGACAAGTTACAGCAGGAAAATATCGACAGCCTGTATTTAATCACCTCCGACTATCATATGCGTCGGGCTCGCATCATCGGCGAGATCGTGTTGGGAAGTCGGGGAATTGTGTTTCGTCCCGTCCCCATGGCGACGGGAGAAGCCGACGAGCCCGCCATCAAGTCTATTCGCGATGGGGTTCGCGGTCTGCTGTGGGTGACGACAGGACGCACCGGATCGAATTTTCGTCAAGTTTTAGAGAAGGTGAAAACACATCGCTTGCGAGGAAAAAGCGATCGCGATCGCATCAGTGGCGACCTAGACGGGCGATCGGAAATGACAATAACCAAAGAGGCTACTCTTCCTTTAGACTGAGATAATCCTACGTCTAAAATTGGACAACAGCGATCGCCGAGGGATCCCAATGGCAGCAACAACGCACCAGTTTTCAACGTTTGTGGATCTACTGCGGGAGCGATCGGCTCAGCACGGCGATCGCTTGGCGTTTGGGTTTCTGGGTGAGGAAGAAGCGATCGTCGATCGCCTCACTTACGCTCAATTAGACGAACGAGCTCGCGCGATCGCGGCCATGCTACAATCTCGCTACTCACCGGGCGATCGGGCTTTGCTACTCTATCCCGCCGGGTTAGAATTTATTAGTGCCTTTTTCGGATGCTTGTATGCTGGTATCGTAGCCGTCCCCGTTTATCCCCCTCGAGGAGAGCGAACTCTAGAGCGATGGACGACGATTTCGATCTCTTGCCAAGCGACACTGGCACTCACGGTTTCCTCCCTGTTACCCCATCTTAAATCGCAGGATTATCAATTAGAGTTTCTCGCTACAGATGTTCCCGATACTCTCAACCTAGATAATTGGAAGCGACCTGACTTATCGAATGAGACGATCGCCTTTCTCCAGTACACTTCTGGCTCGACAGGCGCTCCAAAAGGAACAGTTATAACTCACGAAAATCTCCTCCACAATGCCACGCTTCTGCATCAGTGTCTCCAACATACTCCCGACAGCATTAGTGTTTCCTGGTTGCCATTGTATCACGATATGGGATTGATTGGCGGTGTATTGCAGCCGATCTACGGATTAGTTCCGACATATTTAATGAATCCTCTCGCTTTTATCCAAAAACCCTATCGCTGGTTGCAAGCAATCTCAAAATATCGAGCTACTATTAGCGGCGCTCCCAATTTTGCTTACGAACTCTGCACTCGTAAAATTAAACGCGATCGCCGCGCCAAACTCGATCTAAGCTGTTGGGAAGTGGCTTTTATCGGAGCCGAACCCATTCGTGCGGAAACTTTAATAGAATTTAAGCGTACTTTTGCCCCTTGCGGCTTTCGATCGCAAACCTTCTATCCCTGCTACGGAATGGCAGAAGCAACCTTAATGGTGGCAGGAGGAGAAACAACACTGGAACCGACGATCTATCGAGCCAACGGTAAACTTCTAGAGGAAAATTGGGTCAAAATTGTCGAGAAACCATCGCAGAGCGATCCGTATCTCGTCAGTGTCGGTCGGTGGCGCTTGGATCTAAAAATTGTCGATCTCGACGCTCTAACCGAATGTTCTAGTAACCAAATTGGTGAAATCTGGCTATCGGGTAAAAATGTAGCTTCAGGATACTGGAATCTTCCCCAAGAAACGGAAGCAACTTTTCACGCCTATCTTTCCGATACGGGAGAAGGGCCGTTTTTGAGGACGGGAGATTTAGGATGTATTGTTGATGGCGAACTTTTTATTACCGGACGACTCAAGGAAATGGTCATTATTCGCGGTCGCAATCACTATCCCCAAGATATCGAACAAACCGTTGAAAAAAGTCATCCGGCGCTTCGTCCCAGTGCCAATGCTGCGTTTGCAATTGAAGCAAAAGGAGTCGAACAGTTGGTTGTGGTTCAAGAAGTAGAACGACGTTACTTGCGATCGCTCGATGAAAAAGAGGTTGTTCGTAAAATTCGCCGTGCTGTCGCCGATCGCCATGGTTTGCAAGTTTACGATGTGTTTTTAGCCAGTATCGGTAGCGTTCCAAAAACATCGAGCGGTAAAACTCGAAGGCGGAAATGTCGCGAAGCATTTTTGTCCGGTGACTTACAACGTATTGGTTAACCTTTCCCCTCGTTCCTCTGGCTCTGCCGGGGAACGCGATGGTGGAGGCTCTGCCTCCTGTATTATGGAGGCTCCGCCTCCATAGTTCGTTGCGTCCCAGAGGAACGCAACGAGGGGATATTAGGCTACTCCAATCATTCCTTTTAGGAGAAATCATGGATCTAGAAACGTCTCCAACAACAGTGGGATCGAGTGTAGAACCGAAAAAGTTGTCGGCGATGACAATTTCCCTCGATCGCCTCGATTCTAAGTTCAAACGCATCCAACAGCTTCATGCGTTGGGAATTGTTTTAATCCCCTTTTTGGGGACGATCGCGGCAATTATCTTAGCTGTTTATCGAGGCGTAAGCGCGATCGAGATTGGCTTGCTGGCTGTCATGTATGTCATCACCAGTTTAGCGATTACGGTTGGCTTTCACCGCCACTTTTCTCACTGTACCTTCCAAACGTATCGAGGAATACGAATTCTTCTGGCGATTTGTGGATCTATGGCTTGTCAGGGGCCAATTATTTATTGGGTTAGCAACCACCGCCGACACCATCAATATAGCGACGAACCTGGCGATACTCATTCTCCCTACTTTAAAAGCGATCGTCCTTTAACGGGATGGGCCGGATTTTGGCACGCTCATGTCGGGTGGACGTTCGATCCCGAAATCACCAATACTTTTGTGTTTGGTAAAGATTTGTTGCGCGATCGTGACATCGCCAAGGTCAATCAGCTTTACTATGCGTGGGTCGCTCTTAGTCTGTTACTTCCGACTGTTCTAGGTTGGATCCTAATCGGAAATTGGAGCGGTGCAATATCGGGATTTCTCTGGGGAGGTTGCGTTCGCTTGTTTTTAACCTATCACGTCACCAACTCCATCAATTCTGTCACCCATATTTGGGGTCGTCGTCCATTTGACACTCGGGAGCGTAGCACCAATAATATTTGGTTAGCGATTCCCACTGGTGGAGAAGCATGGCACAATAACCATCATGCGTTTCCCAATTCAGCCATTTTTGGCCTGGAATGGTGGCAACTCGATCTCGGTGGCTGGCTGATTCGTTTTCTAAAATGGATCCATTTAGCCTGGGATGTCAAGGTTCCTTCACGGAACGCGATCGCGGCTAAAAAAAAGAGTGGACAGTCCACAACATTGGACGGTAGCACTCGAGAATAGTAGACGATCGAAAATAGTGGACAGTGGATAGTCGATAGTAGACAGTGAATAGTAGATAGTGGACAAGTGGATGGAAAAGAAGCAGCGAGCCCACCCATTAAACTAGGAAACTCCTATGCTACAAACCTTGCCTACTCGCGATCGCGTCTCGGCAAAAGGGACATTCGTTCCCAACCCCAAAGCCGAGAAGCTGATTGCCAAAACCTGGGAAAATAACACCCATTCCGACTATACTGAAAAAATTGAGGATCTAGGGCGCAATTTCAGCTACAGCAGCGATCGAGAGTGTTATTGGAGCGATCCGGAAATCTCGCTGCTTTACGGAACCCCTCTCTACGATCGCGCCTCCGAATCACAAAAATTGGCTCTCAATCATTTATACTGGCTGAAGTTATATCAAGGCGTGACGGCCACTGAAATTGGCGCGATTATCTACAACCAAATTGCAGGTAGTCTGTTTGAATTAGTGGGAGGATGCGATACGCTCTGTCAAGAGCTAGATCTCGAAACCTCCCAAGAAAAAATTCACGTTGCTAC
>CAKZKB010000079.1 GCA_937121005.1 uncultured cyanobacterium
CGCCGTTCGCCCCTACATCCCGGTTTCAATCTGTTGCATTAATTCTGGAAATTGGCATTATCCGTCGTGACTGCTAATTTTTTTGCGTCCTTCGGTTTGAATTTCATCAATCAATGTGGAGATCGATCGCTCATCGTACTCGCTATAGTTGCCATTTTTAAGCTGTTCGCTGCCAATGGCAATTTCCGTCCTCAAGGTTTCCAGTTTGAGACGATCGCGCTCTTCTCTCTCTTCTAAGAGAAAAAGTGCGGCACGAATGACCTCGGTTGCTGAATGATAGTTGCCGTCCTCTATTTTTTTCTGGATCCGTTGCGCGAGATCGGGGGTGAGGGAGACGTTCATAGTGCGTTTCTCGATCGGGTTGCGTCCATTATCCTGCAAGCGATCGCTTTTCGTCAAGAAGGTGGGTCGTTGTAGGGGCTAGGCATTCACGCAGGAAAATGGAGAAATCGGCAACAAGTCAGATGGTGAATGCCTCGCCCTCCAGCAATGGTGAATGGGAAGAAAGGATGAATTATGAGGGATGAAGGATGAAATGGGGTTTTCGGCAGCGATCGCAATCTTTGGAATTGCTATCTCGCCAGCACCAACAACTCATTCATCCTTCATCCTTCCGCCTTCATCCTTGCTTGGGGTTTACAACAAGTCCGATTTGAACCCATCGGTAGGGATACCCTTTACAGAACCCAGGCCAGGACTGGATTTGAGACTCCCCAATCTCCAGAGGGTAGGAGAAGGGGTTTTACGCATTTCCCAGGGGGGTAGTACGAAGTGGCTCAAACCCTTTACCAGAGCGGATTCTACAGAGGTAACAGTAGAACGACCGCTTTGGATGGCGAGTGACCTGTGTAGGTTACTGTGGAGGTTGTTACATTTTAAGATAGGCTAGACGTGGCTTAAACACAAGGGTTCGAGCGTTAAATAATGTGAACTTTTGCAGGGGTTGCTGCATTTGCCAACTATCCACTATCCACTACTAATGTAAAATTTTATACCATTTTCTGAAAATAGCGTTACACTTCAGTTTGGGCGAACGCCGTTCGCCCCTACATCCCGGTTTCAATCTGTTGCATTAATTCTGGAAATTGGCATTACACCAAAATTGGCAATTTGCCGTAAAAATTGCCGCGATCGGCATATAGAACAATAACCGAAGCGCGATCGAGAAGAATGGGTAAAAGCCTGCAACGATAACGTTGAGGAGATCGATTGAAAATGCGATCGCCCTCGGCGGTACTACCCTTACAATGTAATTGGCGACTCCACGTAAACAGTGGGATCTTGGCTGGTAAATTCGATGCCAAAATTCTTTAATTTTAAGGAAATGGTATCGTTGGCGAGTTCTAACAGTCGCTTGCGGAGTTGGATCGAATTTTCGCTGGAACCGAGGATAAAAAAGGTGATCCGGGCTTGGGTGTGAGGGGGAACATCGCGATCGTTAAAGGTGACGTTGGTACTCCCCGGATCGATACCGAAAACGGAGTTGGTACTTTCAACGATCGTCTGTTGCACCAAAGCGCGATCGGACTCCACTAGAATGGTTAAGAAGTCTAAATAGAGCAACACCATTACTTTTTTGGCACGGGTTAAGTTCTCAATTTCCATCCCTACTAAATTCGAGTTGGGAACAATAAACAGGGTACTTTTGGCCGCCGTGCGAATTTTAGTCGATCGCAAACCAATGGACTCAATGCGTCCTAATTCTCCATTGGACAAGCGAATGTAGTCGCCGGGAACGAAGGGACGATCGAGATAAAGAACGATGGTACTCAGAACTTGTTCGAGAATTTTTTGGGCTGCAAAGGCGACCGCTAAACCCCCGAGTCCGACGCTGGCAAACAATCCTAAAAGATTGAGATTTTGACTTTGGGCGTAGGCGAAAACAGCCACAAAACCGATAAAAATATTGGCGAAGGTTTCAAACACCAGTACCATTTCATCGATTTCTACCCCCATGCGCTCTAGAATTTCGATGGCGTAAACCCGCACCAGTTGGCGGACGATTTGCGAAGCCAACCAAGCGACGCTGGCAACCGTTGCCAGGGCGAAAAACGGTTCGATAAATTCATGTAGCGCCCGGTATTCATCCAGCCAAACGAGGGATAACTGAATGAGAATGAAGGTTCCCGCTACCTTTAAGGGCGATCGTACCGGATCGATGGTATTGTCGTAAACCGCGATCGCCTGACGGGGAAGGAAGCGATGGACGATCGCCCCAACGATTCCCGGCGTGTAGCGGCCGATAATAATCGACAGCAGGACAAAGAGAACGAAAAAGGCGTAGTTGGGAATTTCCAAGCCGTCAATCCAAAATAAAACATCTTCGATGCTGTTGGCAATTTCCGTAACATTCATCAGTCTAAACGGTAATGGGAGAATCAACGTAAACAGTCGGATCTTCGATGTCGAAGGCGACTCCGTAGGCTTTTAACTGGTTCTTGATACTTTGCGTCGCTAAGTCGAGTACCTGACGGCGCAATTCCATCGAAAATTCTCCCGATCCCAAAATAAAGAAGGTAATTTGTGCTTGGGTATGTTCTCCTTTTTTGAGATCCTTTTGCATCCGAAAGGCGACATCGGTATTGCGTTCGTCAATGCCATAAATATTGCTCGTGCTTTCGAGGATAACGCGGCGGATGAGCGCCCTTTCTTCTTCGGGGATGGTTTCTTTAAAATTCAGGTACAACATTGCCATTACTTTTTTGCCCCCAGTGAAGTTTTCGATCGTCATTTGCGTGAGAGCATTGTTGGGAACAATAATCAGGGTTCCTTTACCCGAAGAGCGAATTTTAGTCGATCGCAAACCAATGGATTCCACGCGCCCGAATGTCCCCATTTGGGCCATCTGCCCGTCGGGAAGTCCGATATAATCGTCTACAGTAAAGGGTTTGTCTAAAAACAAAACAATACCGCCTAACACTTGTTCTAGGGTCTTTTGAGCCGCAAACGCCACTGCTAACCCGCCAATTCCCAAGCTGGCAATTAAACCGAGAATGTTAACTTGATGGGTTTGGGCAAAAATTAAAATCCCGACAACGATGACAACAATGTTAGCGACGACTTTACCTAAAATCAACAGTTCGTCAACTTTGGCACCACTTTTAAAAACAACGCTGAGTAAATAGACATCGAACAATTGTTTGATATAGCGCGAAGCCAGCCATGCGGTTGCCAACGTCAGGGAAAAACTAACCAACACCTCGACAAGGGGCGGCGCTTTGAGTAAGATCGCTCCAATTTCTAAAATCACCAGAATCGCCACAACCCAGGCAAACTTCTGGAAGGGGCGAATAATGGTACGATAGATCTGACCGAGTTCGCTGTTGGCGATCCCTTTGAAGGTCGATCGCGCGATAATGGGAGTCAGCCACAGTAGAAGGGCGACGAGAACGACTCCCGCAATGGCGAAAGCAATTTCGAGCGATTGTGGAATCTTGATTGTTTCTGGTAGAAGATCGAACATAAACGATCGCAAATTTCGCTACAATACTCTAGTACGAGTCACCTTATCCTTCTCAGTTTAGCATCAAACCGCGACGAAGGGAAATTGAGTTGTCTCTCTAGGGGCCAGTTGTCCTTCACAAACCAGCGCATCTAATATGATTTCAGTCGAGGCTAACCCTACTCGAGACATTGATAATCCGTTCCTAAGTCTGGAGTACGAACCCGCTTTAGAAAATTTGGGCGGCGATTACTACGATATCGTCGAAGCGGCACGTTTTCCCCAACAGATTTTGCGCTTTCGCAATGACGAACTGTTACCACAAATGGGGCTGGATCCGCAAGCCGTCAGCGATCGCCATTTTATCGAAGCCTTTGGCAAATTTGCGGGGCGGCGATCGTTCCTAGCTCTACGATATCACGGCTACCAGTTCGGCGACTACAATCCCTATTTAGGGGATGGTCGCGGTTTTTTGTACGGTCAAATTCGGGCAACGGACGGGCAACTTTACGACTTGGGAACCAAAGGAAGCGGAACCACACCTTACTCTCGCGGTGCGGACGGACGACTGACCTTAAAAGGTGGCGTGCGCGAAGTGCTAGCAGCCGAAGCATTGCATCGTTTGGGCGTGCGAACGTCGCGGTGTTTGAGTTTAGTTGAAACCGGAGAACAGTTGTGGCGCGGTGACGAACCTTCTCCCACGCGATCGTCGGTAATGGTGCGCTGGAGTCGATCGCACATTCGCTTCGGAACCTACGAACGATTGCACTATTTACGCCGTTTCGATTTAATTAAAAAACTGCTCGATGCGGTTATCGAATGGTACTACCCTCATGTTAAAGATACGGAGGATCCCTACGCGGCATTTTACGAAGAACTGGTACGAAAAACAGCAGAACTGGCAGCGCAGTGGATGGCGGCGGGATTTTGTCATGCCGTTTTGAATACGGATAATATGTCGATCGTCGCTGAAAGTTTTGACTACGGCCCGTATGCGTTTATCCCCACTTACGACTTAAATTACACTGCTGCCTATTTTGACTATTTTCGTCGCTACGCCTACGGAAACCAGCCGGGAATTTGCCGGATGAACTTGGGGTTGCTGCAAGAACCGCTACAGTTACTTATCGATCGCACGGATATGGAAGCCAGTTTGTCTCGCTACGACGAGTATTACTGGCAACAGTATCGGGATTTAATGCTGGCAAAAATGGGATTAGTCCATCGCCCCGCATCCGAAGCCAACGAACTGCTCAAACTGACCTTGAAAACCTTAGAAGAAACCCAAATCGGCTATCACGACTTTTTTATCCGAGTGCGATCGCAGTTTTCTCCCGCTTGGCGAGACAGCGAAACCCAAATTCTCACCGATATCGAACCGTTTGCGGCTTGGGAACCCTGGCGGTTGTTGTACCATCGAATTTTACAAAGTCTGTCGAATTCGGAGTTAGAAGAAATGGGCGATCGCTTGGCAGCCAACAACCCGAAAACCGTCTTACTGCGACCCGAAATTGAAGCGGTTTGGCAGGCGATCGATCTCGATGACGACTGGGAACCCTTTGCCGATTTGGTGCGGCGAATTCGAGCCTTCTAAATCTCATCGGGATATTTGTCTTGTAGCGGCGGAGACCGAAAATGCTGCCAATTCAGTCTCCGCTTTTTTAGCTTTGTCCGCTTCGTCGAGCTCGCGTCGATCAATCTTGGACAATGACCGGCGTACCGATACCGACCATATCGTACATGGCGATGATATCGTCATTTCGCATCCGCACGCAGCCGTGAGAAACCGCCTGTCCGATCAACTCTTCGTTCGCCGTACCGTGAAAGGCGACAGCACTTCCAGTCAAGAAGCGAGCATCATCATCGGGCAATTGATGGAACACGATCACCGCCCGACCGATAGGGCTTTGTTCGGGGGGTAAAATCTCTCCCGTCCAGGGATTTTGCCAACTGGGATCGAGATCCATAGACAACACCCGGAAACTGCCTGTGGGGGTTTCCCAGCCCGGTTTACCCACTGCGACGGGGTAGCTGGCTAAGGTTTTGTCGTCTTCTTGAATGTAGACGCGGCGATCGCTGAGATCTAGGGTCAGGCGCAGCTTGGGGGCGGGGGCCACTTCCGGCCGGGGCTCGGTGTCCGTAGGCGGTTCCGGCGTGGGGGCGGGGGTGGCATCCGGTTCGGTTGGATCCTCGGTGTCCTCCATTTCGGGCATTTCGCCAGGAATGTCGGTGGGTTCGACTTCTTCAACCTCAGAGGGGTCGGTTTCCGGCTCGATCGCTCGAGCCGTTGCTTCACCCGCGCTAGCGGCGATCGTCAGGGCGACAGCGCAGCCGATCGACAGCCATCGGTGCGGTAGCCGAACGTTGTGGAACCATGCACTCATATTGGTTTTCTCCCGAAAGTTGCAGACGATAGCGTTCTTAAATGTCATACAGGTTACAAAGGCACGATCGGTGGGGGAACGTGCGGCCTGTCTTTTTCCGGCGCGATCGCGATCGGGGTCAGACAGTAAGGGATAATGGACGATTGTAACCTCTTTTTTCCCAGTGGGGGAGGGGAAATCGGGGAAATTTCGGGCAGTCAGTTACACAAGTGGCTGAGGGCGATCGACTTCCGAGGTTCCCATACTGGGGATCGAGCCTCGAACAGATTTCCGAAGCCTTGCAACTCGATATCGACAAGGTGCGCGAATCTGACAAGCAAAGCAATATCTCATCAAGGAGAAAACCGTTGCGCGTTATTGGCTTAATTAGCGGTACGTCTGCCGATGGCATCGATGCCGCCTTCGTAAATTTGACTGGAACCGAAGCCGATTTGCAAGTCGAGTTACTCGCAGGCGAAACCTTTTCCTATCCTGAAGACCTGCGATCGCGTATTTTAAGCGTTTGTCGCGGCGACCCGATTGCGGTTAGCGAACTCGCCGATCTCGACGACGCGATCGCCTCTGAATTTGCCACAGCCACGATCGCGATCCAACAGCAAAATTCTACCGCCCAACTCATCGGTTCTCACGGACAAACTGTGTTTCATCGCCCTAAAGGACAAACGCAATTTGCCCCTCGTTTAGCATCCAGTTTGCAACTCGGACGCGGAGACGCGATCGCCCACCTTACCGGACTTCCCACCATCAGCAACTTTCGCCAAGCTGATATCGCCGTCGGCGGAGAAGGAGCCCCCTTAGTCTCTCGTATCGATGCCTGTTTGTTGTCTCACCCCACCGCCGCCACCTGCGTCCAAAATGTAGGCGGGATCGGCAACCTCACCTATTTACCCCCTCGCCAACTGTCTCAACCCTTTGCAGAGGGGGTTTGTGGTTGGGATACCGGCCCCGGTAACAGTCTGTTGGATTTGGCGGTACAAAAATTGTCAGGCGGCGATCGCAGCTACGACGAAAATGGAAATTGGGCCGCGACTGGAACCCCTTGCCCAGAATTAGTCGATCGCTGGTTGCAGCATCCATTTTTCCAGCAACCGCCCCCCAAATCAACCGGACGCGAATTGTTTGGTTGGGCGTTTCTACATCAATGCTGGCCGGATTTTAAGACCTTACAACTGGGCGATGCCGATATTTTAGCCACGCTGACAGAACTAACAGCAGCCTCGATCGCCCTCAGCTACCGTCAATTTCTCCCCCAAATTCCCGATCGCGTTTTGCTGTGTGGCGGTGGATGTCGCAACCGTTATTTCAAACAGCGATTGCAAGCTCTTTTACCTTCTGTCGAGATAAGTGCGACGAACGATGCGGGGTTGAATTCTGACTTCAAAGAAGCGATCGCCTTTGCCATTCTTGCCTACTGGTATCAACTGGGCATTCCCGGCAATCTCCCGGCAGTCACAGGGGCGAAAAAAGAAATGGTTTTGGGGACTTCTTGGCAACCCAGTTAGCCTTTTTTTCTGTTCTATCTGCACTATTTTGGGTTAAATCTTGTCAGCACTCGTGGGTTGGCGATCGAGCCAACGGCTCTGCACGAAATCGAACACAACCTGGGTGAAACCCTGGTAATGAGTTATACTACACCATTGGCGAACCTACGATCGGACAGCGCCTCCCCCCTGGCGCGATCGCTCGGGTATTGTTCGCTACTCGTTATCTATCATTCATTGAAATGACCCTTGCATCCTCCAACGGTATCAATCGTCCCGATTCTACAGGCACCGAAGACAACACCATCACCAAAGCGATCGACAAGCAACCCCTCCCGACACGGCCCGATCGCAGCAAGTCTCCCAGTTCCGATAGCAACGCGATCGGCGAAGAAGATCTGATGGCCGTGGCCGTGCGCCAACTCTTACTCGGTGTCGGCGAAGATCCCCAACGGGAAGGACTGCTGAAAACCCCGAAGCGCGTCGCCGATGCCATGCGCTTTCTCACCGGAGGGTACAGCCAGTCTCTAGAGGATATCGTCAATAACGCCATTTTCGACGAAGGCCACAACGAAATGGTGCTCGTGCGCGACATCGAACTATTCAGCCTTTGCGAGCACCATATGCTACCCTTCATGGGCAAAGCCCACGTTGCCTACATTCCCAACCAGCGCGTCATCGGCCTTAGCAAACTGGCTCGCATCGTGGAAATGTACGCTCGCCGCCTGCAAGTGCAAGAACGCCTCACCCGCCAAGTGGCCGAAGCCATCCGAACCGCCCTCGAGCCCCGAGGTGTGGCCATTGTCGTGGAAGCCACCCATATGTGTATGGTCATGCGCGGCGTACAAAAACCCGGTTCCTGGACAGTCACCAGCGCCATGTTAGGACAGTTTCAAGAGGATCAAAAAACCCGCGAAGAATTTCTCAGTCTCATTCGCCACCAACCTGCGTTTCATTAAGGTTTGAGGTACGAGGGGTGAGGTGCGAGGCGTGAGGTATTAGGTATTAGGTATTAGGTTTTAGGGTGGGCTTTCTGCTATAAGTCCGTAAACCTTTCTCCCCATCTCCTTGTCCCCTTGTCCCCTTGTCCCCTTGTCCCCCCTCTCCCCCTCTCCCTATTAACATTCCTTAACCTCCAAAACGCGATCGAGATGGTATAACAGAGGGCAGATAGAGCGATCGCGTCGTCCCTACCCAGTAGGTTGGCGCTTTCCCTCCCGTGCGTCTATTCCTAAAATCAACGATATGTCAGCAACAGTTACCCGCCCAACCTAAATAGGGTAAGTGGGTTAATTAGTTTTTCGTTGCTCATTGCTCATTGTTCATTGCTCATTGAACCAAGGGAGTTTTCGTGCAGTACGAACTTCGCTACAAGCCCTCTTTTGCCACCATTTTCGTGACCCTAGATCCGGGTGACAGCATTGTTGCCGAAGCCGGAGCCATGGCGAGTATGGATGGAGCGCTAACCATGAAGTCCGAGTTTTCCGGGGGCTTCTTTTCCGGCTTGCTGAAAAAATTCTTTGGTGGCGAATCCCTGTTTGTGAATGTGTTTAAAAACAACACTCGCAAACCGCAACAGGTAGTTTTAACCCAGGCGATCGTCGGCGATATTGAATGCGTCGAACTGCGCCGGAATAGTTTGTGCTTCCAACCGGGAGCCTATATTGCCTGCACTCCAGGCGTGAAGCTAGGGGTTCGTTGGGCAGGACTTGCCAGTTGGTTTGCAGGCGAAGGCTTGTTTAAACTGCAAGTCTCCGGGAAAGGTACGGTCTTTTTTGGAGCCTACGGCGGCATTTCTAAAAAGCGCATCAACGGCGATCTCGTTGTTGATAACGGTCACTTAGTGGCTTACGACCCCAGTATCAAAATGAACGTGCGTATGGCAGGCGGTTTGCTCGGTTCGGTGACATCGGGAGAAGGATTTGTCAACAAGTTAGTCGGAACGGGAGATGTGTACTTGCAATCGCGCAGCGTTGATGGATTAGTCCGTTTTCTATGGCCGAAATTCCGTTAGTCCCTAAAATTTTGCTCTCCTCTAAACCTTTCAAATCGATATTATGGATATTGAAATTCTCTACCGTCCCGATAGCGCGATCGCCCGCATTACCCTGAACGCCGGGGAAGAAATGGTCGCCGAAGCTGGAGCAATGTTGGCCATGAGTGGAGCCATTAATGCGAGCACTACCTTGAGAAAAGGGAAAGGTGGCGGTGTCATGGGGGGACTGAAGCGAATGTTAGGCGGCGAGTCCCTCTTTTTAAGTGTATTTCGATCGCCAACAGCAAACAACCAACTTTTTCTGGCCCCAAAAATGCTCGGCGATTTGTTGCACTACGAAGTAACGGGAACGGGGTTAGTGGTACAAGCGACTTCTTATCTGGCTAGCAGTTCCGATGTCGATGTCACCCTGGGCTTCCAAGGGTTTAAATCTTTCTTTTCGGGCGAAAACATTTTCTGGCTCGATATTACTGGAATGGGGGATGTCTTGCTGAGTTCTTTTGGTGGAATTTATGAGATTCCCGTCCAAGGAGAATACATCGTCGATACCGGACATATTGTCGCCTTTGAAAAAAGCCTCAACTTCGAGGTTAGTAAACCCCCCGGAGGGAGTTGGTTGAGTGCCATTCTTGGCGGAGAAGGGCTCGTCTGTCACTTCAAAGGAAACGGCCGCGTCTTCTGCCAAACTCACAATTTCAATGCTTTTGGAAAAATTGTCGGCCCTCAACTTCCACCCCGGTAGGGGGATAATCAGTGACCAGTGACCAGTGACCAGTTTTAAGATAGGGATTTGGGGGATTAGGGAATTAGGGGGAATACAACCTCGTACCTCACACCTCGTACCTCATACCTCACCCCTTCTTGACCGAGAATATCATGGATACAAGCCCCCAGATTTATCTGTGGAGAAAAATCGAATCGAACTCCCCTTATCCAAGCCCCCGGATTTATCCGATGAGTCAATCCAAAATCTAAAATCTAAAATCTAAAATTGAATGACCATGCCTAAAATTGCCTACGACATCGAACATTCTCCATCCTATGCGGTTTTGCGCTTGAACTTGCAGCCGGGACAAACAGTTCTAGTGGAATCCTCGGCTATGGCGGCGATGGATTCTAACGTACAAATGAAATCAAAAATGCGCGGCGGCCTGATGGGAGGACTGAAGCGCATGGTGGGAGGCGAGTCGCTGTTTATGAGCGAATTTACGCCCCAAGGACAAAGCGGCGAGTTATTTGTTGCCCCTGGAATTCCGGGCGAAATCGTCCATTATCCGATGTCGGGAAAGGCAATTATGTTGCAATCGTCGGCATTTTTAGCATCGAGTCCGACAGTAGAAGTCGATAGCAAATTTCAAGGGTTCAAAGGTTTCTTTAGTGGCGAGTCGCTGTTTTTGTTGCGGGCGACGGGAACGGGGTCGCTGTGGTTTAATTCTTATGGGGCGATCGTCGAAATTCCCGTAGAGGGAGATTATGTAGTCGATACGGGCTACATTGTTGCGTTTGAAGACACCCTCAATTACAATGTAGAATCGATGGGCGGTTTATCGCTGAGGGGGTTGCAAACGGCGGTGTTTGGTGGCGAAGGATTGGTCTGTCGCTTTAGCGGTACGGGGCGGTTGTGGGTGCAGTCGCGGTGTTTGTTTCCGTTGCTAAACTTTTTGACCCCCTATCGTCCGGTGAAAAGTAATTAAGAATTGGGTCGGTAATGGAAGCTAAAATTGCCAATTGGTTCGCGATGTCCGATGAGGTTTGGATGCGCCATGCCAATCCTTGGAGCGTTTGGACGCGCTTTAGCGTCCTTCCTTTGCTAGTAGTGGCAATTTGGAGTCGAGTTTGGATCGGCTGGTTTTCTTTAGGGCCGATCGCGCTTTCTTTGCTGTGGACGTGGTACAATCCCCGCGCGTTCCCCAAGCCGACATCGACGCAGAACTGGGCTTCTAAAGCGGTGTTTGGCGAGCGCGTTTGGTTGCAGCGAGACACGATTCCAGTTCCCGATCGCCATCGCCAAGTTCCTCACATTTTGAATCTCGTTTCTGCCGTCGGCGCGATCGTGTTAGGTTGGGGATTGTGGCAACTGCAACTCTGGCCGACAGTGACGGGAATGCTGTTAGTGATGCTAGGTAAACTGTGGTTTGTCGATCGCATGGTTTGGCTTTATGAAGATATGAAAGATCGCGATCGCGAATATCAAAGTTGGCTGTATTAACGTCAGATTAGAGAAGGGACGCGATCCGATCGCCTAAAATCGTTCCCCAATTCCAAAGTGTAAATCCGTATCCCCTTCATCGTTGAAGCCAAAATCGAGTCGGATCGGGCCGATCGGCGATTGGATCCGCACGCCAACCCCGTACCCGAGTCCGCTACCGGGTTTGTCGCGGACGATCGCGGGTTCCCCAGGCACGTTGTCTCCGGTTCCGAGATCCGAACCCGCATCAAAAAACAACACGCCGCCCAACACGGGTAAAATCGGGAAGCGATACTCGGCGGTAAACAGGGCAAAACTGCGCCCCGCACCCACTTCTCCTTCGCCGTAACCGCGCACGGAATTGGTTCCCCCTAAAATAAAGGCTTCGTAGGGGGGTAAATCTCCCAGTACCGTTCCGCCGCGCACGTTGAACGCTAGGGTTTCCGGGCCGTCGGTAAAATCAGTAAAATCAATTGGGAAATAGCGACTGTAACTGCCTTGCAAGCGGTTGAAAAAGATACTCCCACTGCCGATCGGGGCTGACTGTTCGGTTCCGAAGCGCAGGAAGTCGCCACTCGTGGGTTGCAGGCGGTTGTTGCGACGATCGCGGGCTAACCCTAACTGTACCGTCAGCAAGTCATCTTTACCATCATCGCTGAAACTGAGCAGGTTGCCCTCTTCGTCTTCTGGGGTGAGGTCGCCATCGGCATCGCGAATGGAGACCTGTTGGTATTCTAACCCCAGGGATCCCGTCCATTCCGAGGGAGACAGGGGATCGCGACTGAAAGGACGGGTAAAGGTGACACCGCCACCCAAACGCTGGATCCGAGGACGATCGCCGTTATCCAGTTCGATCTCGTTTTCTCCCCCGTCGAACACCAAGGAGATCGATCGGCGACTGAAGGCGTTCACCGTATAAGACGTGCGAAACGGATCGTTGGCAATCCAGGGATCGGTAAAGCGCACGTCGAAGAAAATGCCCCGTTCGCCCACCTGAAGCTCGGTTCCCAGTTTTTGGTTGTTTCCGCCCAAATTTTGCTCTTGGAAGCTAATCGAGGCAAATAAGCCGCTTGCAGAGCTAAATCCACCCCCGGCTGCTACCGATCCGTAGCTGCGTTCGATAACTTGTAGGGTCAGTTCCACTTGGCGCGGATCGTCGCCGGGATCGGTTTGGACGCGGACATCTTCAAACAACCCCAGACGGAAGATGCGTTCGATGTCGTTTTGCAACACATCGCGATCGAGGACATCGCCGGGTTGGGTACGCATTTCGCGAGTGACGATGAACTCCCGAGTTCGGCCGTCGATGGGTTCGCCGTCTTCATCTACTCGTTCCCCTTCTTCGCCGATAAATTCGATGCGAATATCTTCGACAATCCCTTCGGCCACTTCTAGGGTGACAATACCATCGGGAGAGATGGGGGGAATGTCAATAACTTGAGCAAAAATAAACCCTTGGTCGCTGTACCATTGGTTCAAGCGCTCGATCGCGGCCCGGAAGTCGAGGAAGTTGAGAATTTCGCCGTACTGATCGCCAAAAAATTCGTCGATAACCTCTTGACTGACCGCTTGGGCCCCTTCCACGCGCACGCCTCGGAGGACGGGGTTGGGTTGGACGACAAAGACGACGCGCACGCCGAGTCGGCGTAGCGCAGGGAGACGAGACCATGACG
>CAKZKB010000080.1 GCA_937121005.1 uncultured cyanobacterium
GGTTTCTACACCCGTTTAGCCTAGCATACCTGAATCCTTACCCCTGAATAGTTACCACATAAATTCGGAGTCTTGTATCCAGGATATTCTCGGTCACACTGCATTTACCAGGATAGCGTATAGGCGATCGCGTTCAATACAATCAGAACTGCCAACAAAATCGCATTGATTATCAACTCGCGGCGGTGAGGTTCCAACTGTTGCCCCAGCCAAGTTCCTCCCCCACGAGAGATACGGTTTTTCAGGGCTGTTTTTACGAACTTCGGGAGGCGATCGTAATAGGGTTTGTAGCTTAAGAGTTGGCGCACGAATTGGACGATTCCCGCAAGGGTAAACGCCAAAAGAATGAGACGATAGAGGGCAAAGAAGTTAATTGTCATCGTCTCACATATGTTTGAGAATATAGTTCACCAAAATTGTCAGCAACGCGAAACCAATGCCCCCCAAAAGGGTGACGCGCACGATTTGATTGTACTTGCGAATTTCAATATCGGCACGCTGTTGGGCGGCTTCGATGCCCCGTTGCGTCGTTTTTTTGACGTAGCGATCGAGTTCGTAAGCCAAGGCGGAGGCGACTGCAATAATTAACGCCGCATCGTCAGCAAGTCCGACAACGGGGATAATATCGGGAACCGCATCCAATGGCGAAATTAAATAAATCAACGCCCCGATCGCCAAGGCTTTGGACTTCCAAGCCGCTTGCGGATCCCGCAGCATTTTCGCCAAGGCTTCGACTTTGGGCCAAATTTTCTCAATTTCTCCTCGCTTCATACGCGGGAGTTTGTCGAGAATGTTTTGGATGTCTTCCGGGTTGGCTTTGCTGGCAAACTTGTGGAATAATTTTTGAATGGCCGCCCGCTTGCCCGTCGGGGCTTCCAGTTCGCGATCGACCCGTTCGGCTTCCACGTCGATCGTCGCTTCTGTCGCCGCTTCGCTGTCATCCGATCTCGAGAAGCGATCGCGTACAGAATGCAACCATTGGCGGTAGCGAGGATGTTCTTCGGGGATCTCTTCGGGTTCGGGGGGTTCCGGCGGTTCGGGATCGCGATCGCGGCGAAACCGTTGTAGAAGTTTGCGACCCATGGCGGCGATCGATGCCATAAAAAATGCCAGTCTTGAGGACAATCACTGTTCCTAGTGTGCCACGAAAACCCGGCGATCGTCGAACGGTCTCACTCTTCGAGCTTAAGAAAAGTTAATACTTTACGGTCGTACTTGCTGGCGAGTCGGGGGAGAATTTCTTCAAACTGTGGTAAAATTGTCGCGTGGGTCACACCTATATCGCCTTGTTATATCTGCAAACGATGACCTGGTTAAGTTTTTAAAAATCTTCTTGTCCAATAGCTTGCTTTCGCACCCTCGTCTCGGAAAAATCGTTCGCTTGCGAACAGCCGAGACTGCCTGTTTTCCCAGTGTACCTAACTATCGTTCTGGAGCGATCGTTCGATCGCCTTATGTCCTATGGTTTCTACCTTTGAACCGCCTGCATCTGCAAATCTACACCACGAGTCGATCGCGCCATCCGATCCGCTAAAAACCGCCACCGGGGTTTACGTCACCGTGCACGGACACTTCTACCAACCCCCGCGCGAAAATCCTTACCTAGACGCGATCGAGCGCCAACCCAGTGCCAACCCTTGTCACGACTGGAACGAGCGCGTTCATGCCGAATGCTATCGCCCTAATGCGTTTGCCCGCATTCTTAACGACAATGGCGAAATTGTTAGCATTGTAAATAACTTCGAGCACATCAGTTTTAACATCGGGCCGACGTTGATGGCTTGGATGGAACGCCACGATCCCCAGACCTACCAGCGCATTATCGAAGCCGATCGCCTCAGTTGCGATCGCTTCAACGGTCACGGCAACGCGATCGCCCAAGTCTACAACCATATTATTTTACCCCTCGCTAACGATCGCGACAAGCGCACCCAAATCCACTGGGGCAAAACTGACTTTCGCACTCGTTTCGGCCGCGATCCAGAAGGGATGTGGCTGGCCGAAACCGCCGTCGATTATGCCACCCTAAAAATCCTCGTTGATGAGGGGATTAAGTTTATTATTCTCGCCCCTTCTCAAGTGGAACGCTGTCGGGAAATGCCCGCAGAAGATAACCCCGATCCCCAATGGCACGAAGTCGGTGGCGGGCAGATCGATCCCACTCGACCCTATCGCTGCTATCTCGATCCCCATGGCGATCGCGACGAAAATAGCCCTTACATTGATGTCTTTTTCTACGACGGCCCCATCTCTCGCGATATGGGTTTCAACGACGTTCTCGAAAGTTCGCACAACTTCGCGGGGCGCTTAAATTTAGCCGTGCGCGGCGATCGCCATCCGGCTCAATTAATCTCGGTGGCCACCGACGGCGAAACCTTCGGACACCATAAATATGGCAAAGAAAAATGTCTCGCCTACGCCGTGACTCAAGAGTTCCCCCGTCGCGGTTGGACGACAACCAACTACGCCCACTACCTCAGCCTGGATCCGCCCAACTGGGAAGCCGAACTCAAACCCGTCACCGCCTGGAGTTGTTCCCATGGGGTCGATCGCTGGCAAGATGACTGTGGCTGCGGCGGCGGCGGCCTGTGGAACCAGCAGTGGCGGCGGCCCCTGCGCGAAGCCCTCAACTGGCTGCGCGACCAGTTGGCTGCGATCTACGAAACCGAAGCCCGAAAACTTCTCGGCGATCCCTGGGAAGCCCGCAATGCCTACGTTAGCGTCATTCTCGATCGCGCCCCAGCCAGCATCAACAGCTTCTTGCGCGACTACCAAGCGCGATCGCTGACCCCCCAAGAACGCATCGACGCGCTGCGCCTGCTGGAAATGCAGCGCCACACTCTGCTGATGTTTACCAGTTGCGGTTGGTTCTTCGACGAACTCTCGCGCCCCGAAGGGGTACAGATTTTGCGCTACGCGGCGCGGGCGATCGAACTGGCGGCGGAACTGACGGGCACCGACTTAGAACCGGAGTTCGTGCAACGCTTGGAAGCAGCCCCTAGCAATGTCGATGTCTTCAAAAATGGGGCCGAGGTGTACCGCCATTTGGTGACGACGGCGATCGTCTCTTTAGAACAGGTGGCTGCCCATTATGCGATCGCGTCTTTGTATGCGGCGTACCCCACTGAAACGCGGGTTTACTGTTACGAAGCCAAGCAACTCGACTATCAGTTACAGCGTTTGGGAACCCTAACTTTAGCGGTGGGTCAGTTGCAACTCAAGTCGGAAATTACCCGCGATCGCGTTCATTTTATCTTCGCGGTTTTGCATTTAGGCGGTTGGGATTTTCACTGCTGCGTGCAACCGTTTAAGGGACGGCGGGCCTATGCGAAGCTCAAAGAAGCGGCATTTGCCGCCCTTTCGGAGGCGAGTGCGGCGCGGGCGATTTTGGCCCTCAACCAGCACTTTGACGGTCATTTCTTCAGCCTGCAAGACCTGTTTGCCGAAGAACGACATCGGATTATGGAATTGCTCAACCGCGATACGTTGGGACGGCTCGATCGCTTGTACGCGCAAGTGTATCGGGATAACTACGGCGTAATGATGGCGTTCCATCGCGACGAAATGCCCGTTCCGAAAGAGTTGCAAGTGGCGGCTGAAATTGCATTTAGCCAGCGCTGTTTGCAAGCAGTGGAAACATTAGATGTGGAACTGACGGATTTGGCAGAGGACGACGGATCGGCGGGACTCACGCCGATCGCGGAGTTAGAAGCCCTCGTTGCGGAAGCCCAACATATGCGTTGTGCTTTGCAGGTTCCCGAAGCAACGAGCATCTTAGAACGGTTGGTGTTACGATCGCTTTGGCATTTGCTGCATAGTGGCGATCGCGACAGTATCGAATCGCAGATCGATCGCTTGGAAAAAATGCTGTCTGTGGGCGATCGCTTGCAACCGAGTTGGAATTTGGACAAGGTGCAGGAGTTGTACTATGGCTGGCTGCACGGCGACTCGGAATCCTGGCACAATAAAAGTGCTGCTGTAGTGCGGTTGTTGCGCTTAGGAAAGCAGTTGAAGGTGGATGTTTCGGCTCGGTTGAAGTAGATTGCATGGCGCGATCGTCTCTGGAAACAGGGGCGATCGCTTTAGAAAAAGGGGGCCAGTTAAGGTTAGTTTTGAGGTACAAAATTCAATTAAAAAATTGTACTTTTTTCAAAGAATCCACTAAAAGTTAAGATTTGCAAACATTTGTCCACAAACACCGTTTTCGTCTCTGGAGTGTGATCTATAATGGACTAGCCAGATTGTAGAGGTGGCGATCGTGACTTACTGCTTCAACCCTAATTGCCCTAATCCTGACGCTCCTAGAAGCTCAATGACGACTACCTGCGACTGTAGTTGGCCTCTATTGCTCCAAGACCGATTTTCTGCTATTAGACTTATCAAAGAAGGCAACTGCTGCTGTTTATTTTATGGAGAAGATCGTCAACTACAGAAAAAATGCTTGATCAGACAAATTGCTCCAAAGACCCCACACAAAGGGTATGATGGAGAATTTCCTGAGGAAGCTAAAAGATTTCACGATTTAGGTGGACATGACTATATTCCACCGTTCATTACTCACTTTAAACATGATAATTACTGGTATTTGGTAGAAGAGTATGTGGGCGAAGATAATCTATTAAGTTTGTCTTACTCTGAAGAGGAAGTCCGCTCTTTCCTTGCCAATACATTGAAAATTCTTCATGCAATTTATCATAAGTACGGAAATCGAGGTTTGCATGGAGATATTAACCCCAAAAACATTGTTTTGCATGATAAAAATAAGAGTTTGTATTCTCTGGTAGGCTTTGAACTGTCAGAAAAACTCAGGAGGAAAATCAAATGCAAGGATGAGAATAAAACTGGAACGACAGGTTATGTAGCTCAAGAACAAAAGAATAACAAAGGCAAACTTTCTCATACGAGCGATCTATATAGCCTCGGAGTAACTTGTTTGCAACTATTACTCGGCATCAGACCTGCCGAGCGTTTAGATGATGGGGGTTTTCTGTGGACAGAAAAAGAGTCTTTATATCGTGACATTCACGATGCAAATCTCAGAAAAGTGTTAAAAAAATTAACAAAGAAAAACAAAAGCGAACGTTACAAATCGGCACAGGAGGCTCTTCAAAATTTAAACAAGATCGAAGGAAATATTTGGCAGAGGTTATCACTAGCCCACAAGTTAATATTTGGTGTAATTGGCTTACTTGCTACCCTGATAACAATCGATCCCGCGCTAGGAAAATATGTTCCATCCTTTACTGAGTTTGTAAAAACTTGGCTGTTCGGTAATTCTATGCTGCTCGATGACTTGGTAAGTAACTACCCCAATTTAGGAGAATATGTTCGGGCAAGTTCGCCTAGCTCAGAACAAAGTTCTGCTGCTGAAAATAAATCCGACCAACATCCTGTTACGAATCCTGTCAGGTCTCCCGATCCAGTTTCACTTCCTACAACAGATTTGCATACAGTGGAAGACTGGACAAATGCACGTATTTACGATGAATTTAACCAGGCTCACTCACTAGCTATAACTTCCGTTGCTGTTAATTCTGATGGAACGTTAATAGCTAGTAGCAGTCACGACGGAGAAGTGAAGTTTTGGGATTTGAAAAATAAGGAAAATAATAGTGGTAATTCCATCTCATCTGGTGAGGAAAACTATATAAATTCTCTTGCTTTTCGCCCTAATGGAAGTAGGCTTTTAGTGGGAGGCGGGAAAGATGGTTCTCTCAGGATTTGGGATTTGGATATCAATCCATCTTTAAAAGCAAGTATCAATCTAAATCGAAACCGTCCCCAGCGAAGAAGAGATTTTAATATAATACACTCCATTGCGTTCAGTCCTGATGGAAACCGATTAGCTGTTGGATCTTCTACAGGAAAGATTTTCCTTTGGGAGATAAGCCGCTTGGAAGAAATTGATGACCAATATCTTACGCTGGGTGAAGGTGAAGACAATGGTCATACAGACATTGTTCAGTCTCTTGTATTTAACCATGACGGTACTAAACTGGCAAGTGCTAGCGACGACGGTAGTGTAAAGTTGTGGGATTCGACAACTGGAGACGAAATTGGTAGTCATAAGCGACATAATCTACCTACAAGTCCGAACGATCATAACCATGTTTATTCTGTTGCCTTTAGTCCTGACGGTAAGTTTTTGGCTAGTGGGGCGGCCGATCGAACAATTCAATTATGGGATTTAGAGTCTAAATCTTTTCTTCCTCCTCTCAAAAATGCTAGGCAGGGTGTTGCTCGCTCGCTAGTCTTCATTCAGGTTGGAGAAAATTTAATATTAGCTAGCGGGCAATCACTGCCTGATATAATTAACTTATGGGATGTAGATGGCCGACAACTTATTGGATATCTTGCTGGAAGTGAGAGTGATAGAGACTCAACCATTTACTCTCTTGCTTTCGAGCCTAACGAGCGTTTTTTAGTCAGTGGGAGTGGTGACGGAATCGTTAGAATTTGGGAACCGGGTATTCAAGAGTAGCGATCGCGATATAATATAATTGAAGACAGCCCTCTAGCCCACTTCTAACAAACGCGATCGAGATCGTGGTAATCTTGATATGACTCAATCTCTATCGATCGCCCGAACCATTACCAGCATGGCACAACTGCGGGAAAGATTTACGATCGCCCCAGCAACGGATGACAATTTTTTCCCAGAATGGCGCGATCGTGCTGCATTGATTCGCTGTAGTTTTACAAACCTCGCCACAAGCGAACGGCGTTTGCAGAAAAGCGATCGCACAGTGCTATCCATTCATCAACGAGATAATTTTCATCGACAACCGTATCGTGCTGTTCGTCTTTGAGAATAGCGAGAACGTGAATTCCTTCGCTGTAGTTGACATGGCGAATTTCGGGGGAGTATCCTAGTTCTTGTAGGGCGGCTAAAACGCGATCGGCGTTACCCGCGACGGTGAGATCGACAGAAAGAACGATCTGGCCCGTTTTTGCACCGGGTTTAATATAATTGAGTACAGGCATCAATCTTTCTCCTTAAACTGACAACGGTATACTTGCGGAGCGCTGCGAATTGTTTTCGGTTCGATAACAGCTTCTACCTCTAGGTTATACTGCTGGGCGCGGTTTCGGCACTCTCTCCATGCTTCTTGGGAACTGTTTGCCAGGATAGGTTCTTCCCATCTTTGCGGTTCTCGTTCTGGATCGCGCATCAATACTTTTCCGAGGATATCGCATCAATGGAATATTGTAACCTGGTTTCTCTCGATCCTCATGGTATGCTGGAGGGCAACTGCCCGATCGGGTCAGGTGAGCGCGATGTCGTAGTGGGAAGGCATTAAAGGCGCTGAAAGCATTGTCAGCAAAGGATTTTAACCCAATTGCATCCGAGTTTTGAAATGAAATTTACGCTGAGGCTTGACAGGACGTACCAAAAATGGTACGATTTCATTAGATGAGTGAGACTCCCTTGGGAATCCGCTTCTTTGAAACAGAGGCAGGTAACGAACCCGTCCGTAAATGGCTCGAACAACTCGATCGCGGCCAAATGGTTAAAATATCTGAGGATATTGAGACAGTGCGGGAAGGTTGGCCAGAAGGAATGCCTACTTGCAAATATATACGCGATGGAATCTATGAGGTTCGCTCTAGTTTACCTGGAAAAATAAGATCGCGAGTTCTCTTCTGTATCCATGAGAGCTATATCATGCTCTTGCATGGCTTCATCAAAAAAACACAAGCCATCCCTAAAAAAGACATCGATCTAGCCCTAAAGCGCAAAAAACAACTGGAGGCAAGGTAATGACTCACAATCCCCACATCGGCTCTTCGTTCGACGATTTCTTAAAAGAGCAAGGGATTTATGAAGAAGTTCGTGCAGTTGCAACCAAGCGCGTTCTGGCGTGGAAAATTTCTCGAGAAATGGAAAAGCGCGGGCTTTCTAAAACTGAAATGGCAGACAAAATGAAGACGAGCCGTTCTTCCCTCGATCGCCTCCTGAATCCTGATAATACTTCTGTGACGCTTAAAACGATGGATCGTGCGGCATCAGTGTTAGGGAAACAGTTAAAGGTGGAATTAGTTGATAAGGATGAATTGACTGAATCCGATCGACAGTTTTCTTCTGGGTATTCTTTGCCTGACACGGACACTTCTGCTCTTTCCCTTGTCTGAGTTGGCATAAAAGTTGTCAACTTCGCGCTGATTTCAGGCGCAGTATATATGGCGATCGTCCCTGTTTGTAGAGGCGATCGCCATATCTTCTATAATAGAAAGAAATCGAACATAACTCAATCTTTCTATCCATCTCTAGAGCTATTACTAGCATAGTGCAGTTGCAAGCACGATTTACGATTTTCCCAGCAACGAACGATGGTTTTTTACTAGAATGGTGAGATCGCCCATTACCAATTTCCCATTCCCCTTAACGCGATCGTTTAATGCTATCCTAATAAAAATATCCCTAACCGATTTGGATTGCTATCCCCAGGAGGTCTTATGGTTATCACCATAGAAGAACTAGCGGGAGCCATGCCCGATGTCAGCCGTTTAGAAAGTTGCGAACCGCCAATGGAAACGCCCCGACATTACAATCAATTGGCACTGCTGATGTCGTGTTTCCAGTGGTTGTGGCAAGGTCGAGACGATATTTTCTTAGGAGCCAACCTGACGGTTTATTTTAGCGAAGAACAGATTAAAAATCGTGACTTTCGCGGCCCCGATCTGTTTATCGTTAAAGACGTAGAGCCGCGAGAGCGATCGTCCTGGGTTGTCTGGCACGAAGGCGGACGCTACCCAGATTTTATCTTAGAACTGCTCTCGGATAGTACCCAAAACGTCGATCGCGGCACGAAAAAGCAGTTGTATCAAAATCAATTCCGCACGCCCGAATACGTTTGGTTTTCGCCCGAAACCCTAGAGTTTGCAGGGTTTCGATTGATTGCAGGTCAATATGAAGCGATCGCCCCAGACGATGCTCGTTCCGAGCCGCTACGCGAACGCGGCTGGTTGTGGAGTGAAGTTCTCGAACTCTATTTAGGCATACTCGATGGACAATTGCGCTTGTTTTTTGCCGATGGCGAATTAGTCCCCACCCCCACCGAAATCGCTCAACGGGAAGTGCAACGAGCCAACCTCGAACAGCAGCGAGCCGATCGCGAACAACAGCGGGCCGATCGCCTAGCGGCCCGCTTGCAAGCCTTGGGGATCGATCCCGAGGATCTCTGAGTAACCGAGAATAGCATGGATACGAGCCCCCCGGTTCTGAACTCTGAACTCTGAACTCCGAACTCCGAACTCTGAATTGGAGCCGCCCCTAGCCAGATTGCCTGAGAATGGGTTAACATTAGTTAACATCGAAATAAAGTCATCTATAACAACTGGCACTCCCCACCGAGGGCAGGCGGTCAGGGAACTTGCACGCACAGGAGGATAGCATCCGGTGAACAAACGATGGAGAAACGTCGGACTCTACGCATTACTGGCGATCGTCGTCTTGGCGTTGGGCACCGCATTTTTTGATAACCCCACCCAAGAACGGGAAACCTGGAAATACAGCCGCTTCATCAACGCGGTAGAAAACAAGCAAATCGAAGGCACGGTCAGCATCAAAGCCGATCGCACTCAAGCCACCTTCACCTCTCCCGACGGTCAAGGGAAAGCGATCGTCAACTTACCCAACGATCCCCAACTCATTAACATTCTCACCGACAACAACCTGGACGTAAAAGTTCAACCGCCTCAAGACGACGGTTTCTGGTTGCGGGCGTTGAGTAGCTTGTTCTTCCCCTTGCTGCTGCTGTTCGGACTCTTTTTCTTGCTGCGTCGCGCACAAAGCGGCCCCGGAAGCCAAGCCATGAACTTCGGCAAATCCAAGGCCCGCGTCCAAATGGAACCGCAAACCCAAGTCACTTTTGGCGACGTAGCGGGTATCGAACAAGCCAAACTGGAACTCAACGAAGTGGTTGACTTCCTCAAAAACGCCGATCGCTTCACGGCCATTGGTGCGAAAATCCCCAAAGGCGTACTCTTGGTCGGGCCTCCCGGAACCGGGAAAACCCTGCTAGCCCGTGCCGTCGCCGGGGAAGCAGGCGTACCCTTCTTCTCCATCTCCGGATCGGAATTTGTGGAAATGTTCGTCGGTGTCGGTGCGTCTCGCGTCCGCGATCTGTTCGAGCAAGCCAAGTCTAACGCCCCTTGCATCGTCTTCATCGACGAAATCGACGCAGTGGGTCGCCAACGCGGGGCCGGACTCGGCGGCGGGAACGACGAACGGGAACAAACCCTCAACCAATTGCTCACGGAAATGGACGGGTTTGAAGGTAATACAGGCATTATCATCATCGCCGCCACCAACCGCCCGGACGTTCTCGATGCCGCTTTGTTGCGTCCCGGACGCTTCGATCGCCAAGTGGTGGTCGATCGCCCCGACTACGCCGGCCGGGTGGAAATTCTCAACGTCCACGCCCGAGGCAAAACCCTCTCCAAAGATGTAGACTTGGAGAAAATCGCCCGCCGCACCCCTGGTTTTACGGGAGCGGATCTGTCCAACTTGCTGAACGAAGCGGCAATTTTGGCAGCCCGTCGCAACCTCACCGAGATCTCCATGGATGAGGTCAACGATGCCATCGATCGCGTCTTGGCTGGCCCCGAGAAAAAAGACCGGGTGATGAGCGAAAAACGCAAAACCCTCGTCGCCTATCACGAAGCGGGTCACGCCCTGATTGGGGCGCTGATGCCGGACTACGACCCCGTACAGAAAATCAGCATTATCCCGCGC
>CAKZKB010000081.1 GCA_937121005.1 uncultured cyanobacterium
GATGAACCCCGCCGGGATCTTCCTGAGTAACGGCCCTGGCGATCCGGCGGCGGTAAAAGAAGGCGTTGCCACTGTTAAAGCCTTACTTGAAAGTAACAAACCCATGTTCGGTATTTGCATGGGGCACCAAATTTTAGGACAAGCCTTGGGCGCGCAAACCTTTAAACTTAAATTCGGACATCGCGGCTTAAATCAACCCTGCGGACTGAAACGCACGGTAGAAATTACCAGCCAAAATCACGGGTTTGCCCTCGAAGCTGACTCTTTGAATGCTGATGTCGAGGTGACGCATTTGAATTTGAACGATCGCACCGTTGCCGGGTTGCGTCATAAATCCGTACCTCTTTTCTCCGTACAATACCACCCCGAAGCCAGTCCCGGCCCTCACGATGCCGATTATTTGTTTGCCAAGTTCGTAGAGTCAATGAACAATTAACAATGAGCAATGAACAATTAACAATGAACAATGAACAATAGTTCGGGCTGAAGTCCAAGGTCAATCCAAACTCTAAAATCGAAATTTTGAATTCTGAATTTTGAATTTTGAATTGGAGCGTAGCGACTTGGCTTGCGATCGCCCTTTCTCCGAATACTCCAGCGAGTAATAGGGGATTGCAACTCGATCTTTTGTGATTATTTAAGGATTCGATGTCGCCATAAAGGAGGGAAAGGATCCATAATAGAAATGACATCAGTTCTGGAGACGCGATCGTGGTTTGGTTATTTTTGGTCTTTGCCCTGCTGCTTATCCTCTCGGCAACCCCTCTACTCGGTTCGATAAAGGGCATTCGTATGGAGCGATCGCTCGGGTTCATGCTCGTGCTTTCTGGCATTTTCTTCGTCGCGGGTTGGTTGTTGTTCCTATTTTTTCCCGTTTTCTCGTAGCGATCGCGATCGGACAATAGCGGCTGGGCGATCGCTACAGCCTAGCACAGACAAGCAAATCCACGAGGGAGGTACTGCCCCTCCTGCAACGGCGTTATCAGCACCGAGCCTCACTTTTCGGCCTCTCGTGGTTGTACAATAAAAACGGAAGCTGGAGGAATCGAACCCCTACGGCTTTTGACCGTACTCCTGTTTTCGAGACAGGTTGCTACCCATTAGCAGCAGCTTCCAAACCGATATTCGATAAAGGGTATCTGACGGGACTCGAACCCGCTAATGGCTAGCTTCACAGGCTAGCGTCTCGACCGCTTCGACTTCAGATACCATGCCAAAACCAATGGAGACTAGGGGAGTCGAACCCCTATCGCGACCTTGCAAGGGTCGAGTGCTGACCGTTACACCAAGTCCCCAATCAATTAAAAATTAGAAATTAAAAATTAAAAATTTGCTAAGGATTCAGATTCAACAAGAAAGTGTTTTTTTCTAAACCCTCGCAACCATGCTTAGGCCGATGGATCGTCACTTTTGAGAAGATCTCTCACCTGCATCAAAATTTGTCCCAGCTTGTTTTTGCCGCTTCCATCTTTCCCGCAACCCCAATAATAATCGCCGGGAGCATTTTCGACAATTTCTTCCTCACCTGTGGCGAGTAAAATATCGCGAATCTCAGCGTGGGTTGCAAACTTTTCGAGTACCGCTTGCAGCATGATTTCGTCCTTCACCACTTCCCAGTCTTGGCGAAGAGGATGGCTGCGATCGCGTCCCATATTTGCCGCTTGCTTGGGGTTTTTCGCCTGACGGATTTTCTCAAACCAAACGCGATCGGTGGTGACAAATTTTTGTGCTTGAAAATAATGCTCGCTCGTCGGCCACCAAAGTTCGTCTAAAGTAAACCCATGTCGAGAAAAATTGGAAAAACAGCCGTAAGGATCCTCAATCGTGCTATAGAAATAGATGGTCATTGACTTCACAAAATTGTTAAGTAGGTGTCCGTCGGACTAATCGGTAAGGTGACTAACTTCTGATTGGCAAGATCGATCTCGATACCCAATGATTCTAAAGGAATAACACCCAATAGCGGATTTTTTCCTCCAGGAAGTTCCAAGCATTCAAACGTTCCTTCGCGATCGCCTAAACGAATGGTTGCATCGCGAAAGATTCGAGCTTTGCCAATCCCGCTTGCCATTTCTACATCCACCTCTTTGAGCAAAGATAACCCTAATTGCTCGATGATGTTAGTGGGTAAGCACAGTGTCGTCGCTCCCGTATCGACAAGAACGTTATCTAGAATAACGGAGCGAATAGTATCTGGAGGCTGAAAGCCTCGCGATACCACAACTTCATCGGCTCGATTTGTAATCGTCAGCGTTGTCACAACTTTT
>CAKZKB010000082.1 GCA_937121005.1 uncultured cyanobacterium
CGAATTCGGTGTAGCTTTAGACTACACCAGTGTCGCCACCTTTGGCGATATTCTCCTCAGCGACGATGCCTCTCTCGATACGAGCAATACTGCGATTCGCTTTGGCGTGCCCGAGTTTACTTCGGGAACGATACGAGTGTTCGGACGCAACATTCAGATTGCCAACGGTTCTATACTCGCGTCTCGTAATAATGCCCTCGACTTAGCTGGTGGTGATATTTTTATGTTCGCCGCTCGAGAAGTCGAGATATCTGAAGCCCATCTCGCGAACATGGGTGGTTTGAGCCTACCGCTCAATAGTGCCATCGAAACCGTTAGTGCCAGCGATCGCCCTGGTGGTGACATCGAGATCGTCGCCCCGCGAGTGTTACTTCGCAATGGTGGGACGATTCGCTCGAATACAGCCTTAAGTACCGATCTGGGAACGGAAACCGTCATCCCTACAGTGGGGCGCGGCGGCAATATTACTATCCGAGCTCGCGATCGCCTGGAGTTGAGCGGCAATCCCATCTTCCCCAACGGGACGGGAGCCATCAATGAAATATCAACTTTCACCGGTACTGGGGGCGATGCGGGGGACATCCGCATTGAAACCGGGCGCTTCATTCTTCAAGATGGGTCTACGGTTTCTGTAGAAAGCAGTTCCATTCGCACTAGAACTGCTGGCATCAACTTTGCCGACGGTAACGGCGGCACGATCGCAATTACCGCCTCCGAAGGAATTCAAATTGAAGGAGTGGGAACGAGCGCCACAATTGAGTTCGATCCGAAGGCCATGATGCCTAACATTGCGCCCCGATCGGCGATTAGCGAATTGAGCTCTGCTAGCGAAGGTGAGGGAGATGCGGGAGCGATCGTCGTCACTACCCCAGCAGTTACCCTACGCGATCGCGGTCGGATTGCCGTCTCTAGCGAAGGTAGCGGGCGAGCGGGTAACGTGGAACTCAACGTCGATCGCCTGACCCTCGAAGGCAGTTCCATCGATGCCACCAGCTTATCGGGTCGGGGAGGAAACATCACCCTGGCCATTAGCGATCGCCTGCTGTTGCGCGAGGATAGCGAAATTTCGACGCAATCGGGGACAGCAACTAGCGGTGGTGGTGACGGTGGCAACATTCGCACGCAAGCCGTCACTGTGAGTAATATCGAAGATAGTAATATTAACGCCAATGCCTTTGCGGGTAACGGGGGGCGCATCCAAATTGAGACTGAAGGTTTGTTTGTTGGCCCCGATAGCATTATTGAGGCGAGTTCGGCCCTAGGCGTACAAGGAACGGTGGAAATTAGCCAGCCGGACGTGCAACCGGGGGAGGCGATCGTCAAGTTGCCCGACAATCCCCTAAATGCCAGCAACAATGTTGCCATGGGATGCAGCGCGATGGCTCAAAATCGCTTTACTATTGTTGGGCGTGGAGGTCTACCGCTATCGCCCAATCAGTTGCAAGTGATGTCGGTTTGGCACGATATTCGCGGTTTAGAGAGCGGAAGGGTTTTTAGTCACCGCCCCTCAACTCCCAGCGATCGAGGGATCGACTTACCCTTAGTGGAGGCTCGCAACTGGCAGCGCGACGAAGGTGGCACGATCTCCTTAGTGGCGGGTGCGGATTACGATCGGCCGTCGCGATCGAATTGCTGGCAATAGCAACACTATAGTGCCGTTTCGCCTTAGATGGCAGTTAGTTACACATCCACCCCAATATTGGATCCCACCAACAGCCTTTGGTTCCGTTAATTTTACCTTCACTATCGCGGTAAATGGTTGCTTCTTGGAGGGGATCTGGAGCGCGATTGGCAGTGAATTGAGGTGCGCTGGCAGCGCCTTCAACTCTGGGGGCAGCGTTGGTATTGGCAGCAATACTGAGGGTTAGGGTAGCGATTGTGGCGGTAAATAGCGTTTTCATGAATATCTCCCAAAATATTAAAACTTCAGTGGAGCGAATAACTTATCGTTCGCTCACACTTATTACTTTAGGGTCAATTTTTTAAGTGGCCGCCCCCCCTAGGATAGATAGTTGAATTTACTGAGATTTTGAGATGCGTACCTTAACATACGTTGATTGCCACAGATCGATCGTCAAAGTCGCGATCGCCCTCATCTCTATCTCTAGTCGGATGAAATACAATCTCTCTATTTCTAGCCTCGAGGTTGGAGGCGATCGCGGATTGTTGTAAAGTTCCGATACATTTACAGTCAGTATTCAGGTGCCACAGAGAAACCCGTTTTCTGAAAGGAGAAACTCGGATTTTGTCTGGCTATAAGCGAGAAACCGGGTTTCTACACCCGTTTAGCCTAGCATACCTGAATCCTTACCATTTACATTTTCTAGGGCATTTCCAGTTTTTACCTTAACAAACATTCAAACAGGAGACACGAACATGGCTAAGAACCCACTTTTCGATATCGAAACCCACGACCAAAGTATTTGGATGGATTTTCTCGATCGCCGGATTATCAAATCGGGCGAACTCGAACAGCAAATTGACAAATGGGGTTTGCAAGGTTTAACCTCCAACCCGAGTATTTTTGCCAAGGCCATCGGCGGTTCTGATGTTTACGACAGCGACATCGAAGCGGGCGCAAAAGCGGGTAAATCTGTCGTAGAAGTCTACGAGTCTTTGGTGTTTGAAGATATTCGCAACGCCTGCGATATTTTCCGTCCTATTTACGACAAATCAAACGGCGAACACGGCTACGTTAGCATCGAAGTTTCGCCAGACTTAGCGCGGGATACGGACAAAACCATCGACGAGGCGCGGCGCTATTTTCGCGAGATCGATCGCCCCAACGTGATGGTCAAAATTCCCGGAACCCCAGAAGGATTTCCTGCCATCGAACAAGCCATTTCCGAAGGCATCAATATCAACATTACTCTGCTGTTTTCCGTCGAGAGTTACGAACAAGCGGCATGGGCTTATATTCGCGGTTTAGAACGTCGCGTCGAAAACGACGATCGCATTGATAATATTGCTTCGGTTGCCAGCTTTTTCCTCAGTCGTATCGATGTCAAAATTGACGACATCATTGAAGATCGGCTTAAAAGTGAAGGCACGGAAAACCTGAGCGAAGAGGCTCGCTTGCGGCAACTTAAGGGTAAGATCGCTATTGCCAATGCCAAAATTGCCTATCAAAAATTTAAGGAGATTTTCGGAGGCGATCGCTGGCAAGCCCTAGCCGAGAAAGGGGCAACAATTCAGCGCGTTTTGTGGGCGAGTACCAGCACGAAAAACCCCGATTACAGCGATGTAATGTACGTCAATTCTCTAGTCGGGCCGCATACAGTAAACACCATGCCTACGAGTACCCTAGAAGCCTGCGCCGACCACTGCGATGTCGATGGCGATCGCGTCGAAGAAGGGGTCGAAGAAGCTCAAAATTTGATGGCAAGTTTGAGCAGTCCCGACATCAACATTGACCTCGATCGCGTCATGGACGAACTGCTAGAAGAAGGAATCGAAAAATTCGTCAAACCTTACAACTCCGTGTTAGACGCACTCAAAGAAAAAATCGATCGCTTCTCGCCTGTTGGCGTATAGGAGATGATACCAAAGCCGGGTTTCTTGTTTGAATTTTTCCGACGAAAACCCGGTCGATTGTCCACAATTCCGTAGGGGCGAAGCATTCGCACAAGAACGTGAAGATTTCGCAAAAAACTCAGTTAGCGAATGCCTCGCCCTCTCCAATATTCGTCAAATTGTACCATCGATTGAATCCGGTTAATTCGAGCTGAAACCCGGTCGATCGTCTCAATCGCAAGTCGCATAAAAACGAGGACACAAACAATGGAAACTCGTCAAGAACTCCGTCAAAACTCAGGTTGGATCGTCGGTATCGGTATCCTGCTGGTGCTGTTAGGTTTGTTCGCGATCGCCTGGCCGATCTTTACCACATTTGCCATCAATATTATGCTCGGTTGGCTGTTTATTGTCGGCGGTATCGGGCAAATGGTTTACGCTTTCAGAAGTCACGGCGCGGGTTCGACTGCCCTAAAAGTTTTGCTCGGATTGATTTATTTTGGGGTCGGCGTACTGCTATTATTTAACCCTTGGGCAGGCGCAGTTTCCCTAACCTTAGTTGTCGGCATCTTTTTCTTTATCGACGGTGCATTTCGGGTTGTAACCGCTTTCCAAGTCAAGCCCGCACCTCGCTGGGGGTGGATGCTGTTTAACGGCATTGTCACCATCATTTTGGGGATTTTAATCTGGTCGCAATGGCCGTTTAATGCCCCTTGGATTCTCGGTTTGCTTGTCGGGATTGGGTTGATTGTCAGTGGCATTTCGACTATGCTATTTCCTGCGGCCCTGAAGCGATCGAGTTCGGTTGAATAAAAATCCTGTTCGGTAAAACATTCCTAGGTTGGGTGTCGTCCCTCCCATCAACGCGATCGATGCAAATAAATACCTCGATCGCCATCGGTTTTCGTCAGTCTTGGATCTGAATGCTTACACCCTAACTTAAAAATCGAAGTAAATAAAGGGTAGGGTTTCTGGTGCCAGTAACCAAACGACGTAAAAGCAAACTGGAATCAGTACCACTTTTACCGGCCAGTTTAACTGAACCTTGAAGCCGCGATCGAACAGATAGGCGATCGCCATCAATGCAGCCAAGATTCCTAAAGCGATGGCAATCTGAAAGCGACCAATTTGCAGAGTTTCAACGTAGATTTCTCGCACGAACTGAATATCTCCCGGATATCCCCATAAATGAGTCACTACCCACATCGAATCCGTCAAACTGGGCAACCGGAAAAAGATCCAAGAGCCGAAGACTAACGTTTGCGTTAGCAGCCACGATAGACCTATTCCGGGGATGGTTTTCCAAAAGGCTTCTAGGAGCGAATTGTCTCGCGAAGCCGATTCCGTTAGCCGATGAAGCACTAATCCCAAACCGTGCAAAATTCCCCAGATTAAATATCCTGCGGGATCGTGACGATCGCTGGCTCCACCGTGCCAAATTCCAGCCACAACCATGACGATAAACAAGTTCGTACAAGTGCGTTTTAAGCCTTGTCTCGATCCGCCAAGGGGGAAATATAAATAGTTTCGCAGCCAGTCTCCTAACGTCATGTGCCAGCGTCGCCAAAAGTCTGCTAGACTGGGACTAAGATAAGGAAAATCGAAGTTAGGAGGAAGACTTAAGCCGAGCAGTTTTGCCGTTCCGCGTGCCATGTCCACGTAACCGCTAAAATCGAGATAGAGTTGGAATCCATAGGCGATGGTCGCCAGCCATAAATCGGGACTTCCGGCACGCTGTAAGTTCCCAAAACATAAATCGACGAAAATGCCTAAGTTGTCAGCAACTAACCCTTTTTTAATCGCCCCGATCGCGATTAACCACAGCCCTTCCGTGACGCGATCGGGAGCCAAAGGCGGGCGATCGTCGAACTTTTCAATCCAGTAATGGAAGCGCGTAATCGGCCCGGCAATCAGTTTAGCAAAAAAGAACTTATACGATGCAAATTGCAGCAGTTGGCGACTCGGCGGCGCACCCCGATAGACATCAACTAAATAGGCAATACATTCAAAGCTAAAAAAGCTGACTCCCAACGGCACAACCCAGTAGGGAGACAGCCAGGTTGTATAAAACTGTGCTTGCGATGGGGGCAACCAAGCGGAAACTGAAGGGAAAAAGAACTCGCCGTATTTGAATCCTAACAAGATAGCAACGTTAAAAATGATGCCGCCAGCGAGAATGAAGCGCCGTTTCTGCTGCCATTTTTGCTGCGCGATCGTCCATTCCTCGTTGGATAGTTCCCAGTTTTTATTGTGAGGGCGCGGATCGGTTGTCGTCCCGATCGCGATGCCGAGATAAAAGTTGACGATCGTGCTAAAAATAAGCAGGGGCAACGATTGAAGCTGCAAAGATGCGTAGAACATCAGGCTGGCAACCAGCAACAGCCACAACCGCCAAGGACGCGATCGAATGCCCCAGTAGAGGACGATCGTACCGGCGAGGAAAACAGCGTATAAGGGCGAAAGAAACGTCATTTCAATGAACAATTAGCAATGAACAATGAGTAATAAAAAAGAAACAATACCTCTGGTTGAAGCCGGGGGGCTTGGATATAGAGAACGGGTTTTCTCGATCGGGATCGAGTCGGGGGCTTGTATCCAGGATATTCTCAGTCATCTGATTAGTAGATTGTAGTAAAATAGAGGAACGAATACTAGAGGTGTCATGCTGCCGAAGTTTATTTTACCTGCTTTTGTAGGATTTGTCTCCATCGCCATCGCCCCGATCGCGATCGCCTTACCCCCACCCGAAGACATTCCCGAAGAAGTCTTGCGAACCGAAATTATCACCGAAGCGCGATCGCCCATTGACGGCGAACCCCTTACCGCCGCCGAGTACGTGCAATTGCGAGCCGAACTCGAGGAAGGCAATCCCGAATTTTATACCATCGATCCTACCGTCAGTCATGTCGTTTTTCAACTGCGGATCTTGCGCTTGTTCCGCACGATTACTCCATTTTAGCAGGTCAAGTCCCCATGAAAACCATTTCAGCCAGCGACATTAACTTGCACGATCGCTCGCCTTCGCCTTGACTTCTTCAATCCAAGTTGCCGATCGAACTTGTGTCGCTGCCGGATGTATGCCTTGTGTCAACTCATGGTAAACTTCTTGAGGAATGACGATCGCTCCGAACACATCTCGAAGTAGCTCCATTTTGCCAACTTTTGCCAATTCGCTGAGAGGGGTTGTATTAGAGACTACGATCGTCATTCGTCAGCCTCCAACGATCGCATGACACTCTCTACCTCGCCAGATAACTCCTCAAACGTCATTGAATCGTCAAACACAGAAACATCGCGATCGCCCATCAACTCTAACACCTGCAAGCGCGACAGTCCCAACAATTGCGCCGCATATCCGCTACTAATATCTCCTTGTCGCAACAGTTCCATCGCGTAGGCTTCCTTCACCTTCCGTTCGGCTTCTAACTGATGCGCTTCCGGGAGAGAAGGAACCGTAGAAGTGACTTTAATTTCGATCGCCCCAGGTTGAGTTTGCACGATCGCTCGCCTCCTAAAATCGCAACGACAAGCTACAATCAATGATAGATTGATGCTGACGAAAATGCTGCTAGAGAGAACCACCGACAACCCACTGCGCGGCTGCGAACCCTTGAGCGTTGCGCCGATGATGGATCGCAGCGATCGCCACTTTCGCTATTTTATGCGCCAACTGACCCGGCGCACCTTGCTCTATACAGAAATGGTGACGACGGCGGCAATTTTGCACGGCGATCGCGCCAAACTTCTAGACTTCCACCCCGCCGAAAAACCCCTGGTCTTACAACTGGGGGGCGACGACCCCAAAGCCTTAGCTGAATGCGCCCGCATCGGGGAAGATTGGGGTTACGATGAAATTAACCTGAATGTCGGTTGTCCTAGCGATCGCGTCCAAAACGGCAACTTTGGAGCCTGTTTGATGGCGCAACCGCACCGCGTCGCTGACGGTGTAGCCGCCATGAAAAATGCCGTCACCCTTCCGGTTACGGTCAAACATCGCATTGGCATCGACGATCGCGATCGCTACGAAGACATGGCGCAATTTGTCAGCATTGTCGCCACCGCCGGTTGCCAGCGTTTTATCGTGCACGCCCGCAAAGCCTGGTTGCAGGGGTTGAGTCCCAAAGAAAACCGCACGGTACCGCCGTTGCGTTACTCAGATGTTTACCGACTCAAACAAGACTTTCCCCACTTGTTTATCGATATCAACGGCGGTATCACCGATTTAGGAGAGGTCAAAGAGCATTTAAAATCGGTGGATGCGGTATCGATCGGCCGGGCCGCGTGGGATAATCCCTACTTATTTGCCCGTGCCGATCGCGAGATTTTTGGTGAAGATGCGGTTCCCCCCAGTCGGCGGGAGGTGGTTGAAGCGATGCTGGACTACTGCGATCGCGCCCTTGCTACCGGAGTCCGACTCAACAGCATCGTGCGACCGATGTTACAACTGTTTGCCGGAGTGCCCGGAACCAAGGCTTGGAAGCGATATTTGAGCGAAAACGCCCATCGTCCGGGAAGCGACGCTGGCATTCTCCGGGAGGCCCTGGCCCGCGCCCTAGCCTGCCGGGAAACCGTCGGCGTTTAGTCGGCGCGTTCGAGTTGCCAGAGAATCTGATTTCCTTCCCGGCGGACGCGGGAGACGACCCAGTTGCGCCAGGCCCAGTGGTCGCCGCGACTGGTGACGGCGCTGGCGTTAACATCCATCAGGTCAGCGAGTTCGGAACTGCTGATTAGGTAGCCTTTATCGGCGATTTCGTCAGCCATGCGGAGGCTGTCGATGAGGTTGCGAAGTTCGGTGACGCGCTGGTTGCGCGACACGCTATCGCGATCGGTTTCGTTCATGGTAGTGGTTGGTTCGCTCATTACGAGATCGAAGGGTAAGCCGTTAAAACTCTACAAAAACCGATTGTAACGCCAACTGCCAAGGATGGCTAAATATTTGTTGCCAAATCGCGATCGCGTCCAGATCCGACAGGTTGCTGTAGGGGGAGGGGGGTTCCGGTGGCGAAGCTGCGGGCGATGGCATCGCAGCGATCGTTCCCGACGTTCCCGGAGTGACCGCGAACGTAGTGCCAGCGCACGTTCTGGCGTTGGTTGAGTGCGTCGAGGCGTTCCCAGAGGTCGCGATTTTTCACCGGATCGCCGTCGGCTTTCGTCCAGTTTTTGCGCTTCCAACCCCCAACCCATTTGGTGATGCCGTCGATGGTATATTTGCTGTCGGTGTAGAGATCCACCGGATCGGTTGCGCCGTCGAGAAATTCTAAGGCCGCGATCGCCGCTTGCAATTCCATGCGGTTGTTGGTGGTATTCGTCTCGCCGCCGCCCAGGTCCCAAGCCGATCCTTCGGTGTAGTAAATAGCGACTCCC
>CAKZKB010000083.1 GCA_937121005.1 uncultured cyanobacterium
TCGTACCCTTTCCGAAAACATTGCAACACTTCGGATTGGGCGAATGCCATTCGCCCCTACTCTGGGAAGTTAATCTAAAATCCAAAATCTAAAATCCAAAATTGAAATGACCTCTTACGCCACTTCCACTGCTAAAGCTGAAATTAACGAACTGCGGCGGTTGCGGGGTTTGCTCCCCCCCGAACTGCAAAGTTGGGTTGCAGTAGAAAAAACCACCGAAGTCAATCCGCCTTTGCTGCGAACCGAAGAAATTAGCAAGGACGAGGTAGAAATTGCCATCGATCTGGTGCGTTGGGAACAACTGGCGATCGACCAGCGCAATCTCTTGTTCTGGCACGAAGTGGCCCGCGTCCAAAACGATACCGTCCCCACTGAAGGCTGGGAAATGGCTGCACTCGCCATCGGCTTGGGCGGTGCGGTCGGCGAGTTGTGGGTACAAGATACGTTATTGTTACTGTTGGCACTGGCCTTGTGCGGCGTATCCGGCTATCGCCTCTACCAAAAAAATAACAGCCAGCGCAGCTTGCAAGATATTCTCGATGCGGATGAAAAGGCGATCGCCCTGGCAACTCGCTTCGGTTATACTACCCCCAACGCTTATAAAAGTCTCGGCAGCGCCCTCAAAACGGTCATCGAACAAACCCCCAACAAACGCCAGCGCAAAAAATACGAAATGCGCCTCGATGCGTTGCGTCGCAGTGCGGCGAAGGCAAAATCGAAGTCGAAGCCGTCTCGGGAAATGCCGGAGGCGTTTTAGGATGAGGGATTGTTTCCCTCTGTAGTTGCTGAGTAAAAATGTCGCCAAAAGTATCAGAAGAAGACCTAGAACGGCTGCGATCGAACCTAGTCACCGACGCAAAATACGATCGCGACTATCTCGTGCTTGCCCTCAGTTCCTGCTTTATTGCCACTTGCGGACTGTTGCTCGGTTCGGCAGCCATTATTATCGGTGCGATGATTATTGCCCCGTTAATGTTACCCTTACGAGGAGTAGCACTGGCCGCTTTGGAAGGAGATTGGTTTCTGTTTCGTCAAAGCGCGATCGCTGTCGGTCTGGGGACGATCGCCTCTATTTTACTAGCGTGGACGATCGGGCGCATTGTCGATATGCCCGAAAGCGAGTTTAGTCTCGAAATATTAGCCCGCACTCAACCTACTCTCGTCGATTTAGGCATTGCTATGGTCGCCGGAGCCGTCGGCGGTTATGCTAAAATTCAGCCTAAATTGGGAGATGCGGTGGCAGGAACCGCGATCGCGGTGGCGTTGATGCCGCCGTTGTGCGTTGTCGGACTCAGCCTCTCCCAAGCCAGTTGGAGTTTTGCTCGCGGCTCGTTTCTATTATACTTTACCAATCTACTCGGCATTACCCTCGCCTGTATGTTGGTGTTTATTTGGGGCGGTTATTATGTCGAAAGCAGCCGCATTACGCGAGCCATCTCTTCTACTTTAGCACTAACGGCTTTAGTGGTCGTGCCGTTGGCATTTAGTTTGTGGCAATTAGTCCGCCAAGTGCAGTTACAATCGACCTTAAAATCAATTTTGTTGCGACGTACAATTACTGTCGGTCAACAAGCCGAATTAGTGCAAGCTAAGTTTGACTGGGGACAAGATCCACCCCAAGTGAGGCTGCAAGTTCGCGTCTCAGCGGACGATCCCATTACCGCCAAACAGGTTTACGAAGTCGAACGGTTAGTCGAACAGGAAATGCGCCAACGGTTCGAGTTAATTTTTGAGGTCGAACAAGTCGAACAAGTGCGATCGCAAGACACGACAGAGGACAAAGAAATTCCCGACTCTAATTAATTCGCACGAGGCGAATTTCCGTGCGTTGTTGGCGCGGATCCTCGGGAGAAATGTCCGATAGAGGCGTGCTGAAGCCTTTCCCTTCGGCGACAAAATTGTGCGACAAGCCTAGTCCTTTAAGATAGTTTACCACAGCTTGGGCTCGTTGTTCGCTGAGTTGTTGGTTAACATCGGCGGGCCCGGTTTTGGAGGTGTGACCGATGGCCCGCACGGCGATCGTGTTGGGATTAAATTCGCGAATTTCTGCGGCCAAATTATCTAGGGTTGCGATGCCTTCTGGGGCAATTTCGGCCGAACCCGTCTCGAATTTGACCTCGCCGCGCACGTCTAAATTGCCGACGGTGGGGGCATCTTTTACCGCTTGCGCCGAAACGGGGGTGACGGTAGGAGAAATAGCGCGAGATTGTCCCGCCAAGCGATCGGCGAGTTCGGGATTGTCAGCACGCACTAAATCGATTAAAGTCTGGGTATTTTCGGCAGCGATGGCGATGGGTTCGACAGTATATAAATTAGCGGGGTTATCGGGTACGCTGTCAAGGCGACCGGAGAGCGCTAACACGGCTGCTGTGGCCGAAATTCGGGTTTTTAAGGTATCGTCAGCCATCCACTGGCGAGATTGCGGTGCGGTAAAAAACTCGATTCCTTGCAAAACTAAAGCTGCATCTTCGGCGGATAGATCGCCATCTTCGGCAATTTGGGCCTGCAATGCGGAAGCGTCGCGCACGTTGGTATCGATGCGGCGATAGTAGGCTTCGAGAAAATCCGACAGCATGGCAGGCTGGGTTTCAATCAGGCGATCGGAGGCGACAATGACATCTAAAATTGATTTGGGTGCGTCTTCGCTAGAGAGAACTAACGTATGTCCTTGTCGTTGTGCTTGGGTGACGAAGGGTTCCCATAAAATCGCCACGGCTACATTTTCACCCGCACTGTTGAGTAAGTTTAGGGCTTCGGAGGCATCGTTGGTTTCGATGAGGTTAAGATCGGAGAGGTTGAATCCTTCAAATTTGGTATCGAGAACGAGACCAATATATTCGCTGGGAGAGTCTGCGGTATAGGCAACGCTGAGTTTGTTGCCTTTTTTCGCTTCAGCTTCGACCAGGGTTTGTAGGTCTGGTAGCGATTTGAGGTTGGGGTAGCGCAGGGTGTTGAGAACGACACCATCGCCGCCTACAGTTCGATCGACGATACCGACAATTTTACCCTCTGGCTGGCCGATTAAAAAGCGATCGAGGGTGGTGAGCCAAATATCGGCATCTTGCCCCAAGCGATCGGCCCGTTTGGTACGATTGACTTCGGTTTCGTAGTTAATATCAATGCCGACTTGTTCTAAAGTGGTTTGAAAGTCGGGATGGCGAAAGGTGCTGTAACCGCTAAAACTATCGCCGAGAATGGTGAGGGTTTGGAGGTCTTTGTTGTCGGTCGATCGCCCCACTGAAGGCGAGGACGATCGCGTCGGGAAAAAGGGAAGAGATACGCCAAACACCGTCAACCCCGCAACGACTAAACCTGCTGTCACTGCAAAGGCGACGAACAAAGCGACGGGATTATCTTGTTTGCTCATGTTGGTTTTCGAGTACGATAGAAGCGATCGCTGCTATACTGTTTTTCATGTCTGTCGTTCCTGCCGATCGCGGCTTCTCCTATCCTAGCGCGACTGCCGAACGGGCCGAACGGGCCGTGCGTTGCGCTCCGTTTACCTTAAAATTGTATTCGACCATGGGCGATCGCGGTGCGTCGCTGCGATCGATGGTGGGAGAAACGGGAGTCAAAAATGGCTACACGGTTGCGCCCCTCTCAGAACTGGCGATCGAAAATCAGTTAATATGGTTGATTAAGGTGGGGGTTTTGCGTCGAGAAGTGGACGGACAAGGCATCACGGACAGCTTCCGCCTCACGCCGTTGGGCCGTCAGTTACTCCGCGATCGCGATACAGTTCCCAAAGCGACTTGGGGCGATCGATTAGCCAATTGCGCCAGCCATTGGTGGCGATAACAGCTTACTTCCAGTATAGCACGAGTCGATGTTTAAGTGTCATGTTTGTCACTCGATCGACGCTCGCGAAACACTTGTCAGCGAGATGTTCGAGATTGATGGCAAGTTCTACCTAGTCGAAAATATTCCGGCGACTGTCTGTTCTCGTTGCGGGGAAGAAGTTTTTAGTCGAGAGATCGCAGAACGGATACGATCGATGTTACACGGACAAGCCAAACTCCCCATTTCTAGATGTTTTAACTTTTCCTACAGGATTAGCTATTTAAGTTGAGGAGACTATGAATCTTCGCGATCGATATCCAGATTTAGTGTCTTTTATCGGAGCTTACTTCGCCGATCTTGACGATCGAGAAGCCGTGAAAGACTTTTTATCTGAGGAGTCTTCCTCACAGCAAGCGAGAGCGATCGACCAGCTTAAAAGTCTTCTACAAGAGAAGGAATTGCCTTATGAAGAACTCGAACACTGGTCACTTCGCAACCTTCCTAATACAGAAGAAGCTCGTCAGTGGCTAGCTGAGATTCTAGCAATGCTTGAAACCAAAAAAGGTTCTTAAATATCGATTTCCAGAATTAATACAACTACGCGGCAACGTTGATTTAGGGGGAGGAGCGTAGTCTACACGCAACGTTTATAGCATTCGCCCAATCTGAAGCATAACACTATTTTCGGACAATGTATAACAGGTGTGGAAGTATTGCTCATTGTTCATTGCTCATTGTTCATTGAATCCAACCGATCGACCAGCCAATAAGTTTCCATTAACCCCTTCCCTTTTACCTCGATCGCGCCGCGAGGTTCGAGAATGTACTTCCCTTCTAAATGTTGGTAAGTCGCCGATGTCACCTGGATTCGTCCCGGATATCCCTGGGATTCCATGCGGGAAGCGACGTTAACCGTATCGCCCCACAAATCGTAAATAAACTTTTTGATGCCGATCACACCCGCCACAACGGGGCCGGTATGGATGCCAATTCGCAAGGAAAATGCTTGTCCGTCGTCTCGTTTAAATTGGACGATTTCCCGTTGCATATCAAGAGCCATTTCCGCGATCGATTCTACACTATCAGAACGCGAAAGAGGAACCCCTCCCGCCACCATATAGGCATCGCCGATCGTCTTCACTTTTTCTAAGCCGTGTTGTTCGGCGAGGCGATCGAAAATCGAGAACATTTGATTCAGTAAATCCACCAATTCCGTCGGCGGAATGCGGGCGGAAATTTGCGTAAATTCGACGATATCTGCAAACAAAATTGTCACGTTCTCGAAGCGTTCGGCGATCGCTTTTTGCCCTTGTTTCAACTGTTCGGCTACCGTTGGCGGTAGAATGTTGAGCAGTAACCGTTCTGACTTTTCCTGTTCGGCACGCAAGGCAGCTTCGGCTTCTCGACGTTGGGTAATATCTTCGACGGTTCCTTCATAATACAGCAATTCTCCGTTGTTGTTGCGCACGGCACGAGCATTTTCCGATGTCCAAATAATGGTTCCGTCTTTGCGATACACTCGCGACTCAAAGTTAAAAATTGAGTCTTCTGTTTCTAAGGTGGAAACAAAGGCTTGGCGACGATCGCGATCGACGTAGAGTTGCCGTTCGATATCGGTGAGATTCGCTTTTAAATCCTCTAACGAGTCGTAACCGTACATCTTCACCAATGCGGGGTTGGCACTCAAGAATTTACCGTTGGCGGTGGTTTGGAAAATGCCTTCGGCAGCGTGCTCGAAAATACCGCGATAGTTCTCTTCTGCTTGACGCAATGCTTCGAGAACGCGCCGCCGTTCGGTGACGTTTCTTGCTACCCACAAAACGCGATCGTCGGGCATGGGAGAGGCGCTAGCAGAAAACCAAATTTCCTGCAATGGAGGTTCGGGATCGTCTGGAGTTGCTTCTCGTTCCGGTAATAGCAAACTGTACTCTAAGTTGACTGTCTCTTTCGTTTGCAAGGCGCGATCGATGGTGTTGATAAACAGTTGTGCAACTTTTCTCGGCAACACTTCCAGAACGCTTTTTCCCAGTTGTTCTGGCTTGGGGCTATACAAAACTTCTGATTTTGTAGAGACAATGCGGGCATATCGACCTTGGCGATCGAAGACGGTAATCACATCCGTCATAGCGGCAAACAAGGCTCGCAATTCGGCTTCGGAAACTCGCAAGGCTTTTTCGATGCGCTTGCGTTGGGCAACTTCGCGCACCAGATGGTGATTGGACTGTTTGAGGGCAGCCGTGCGCTCCTCAACGCGCATTTCTAGCTGGTCTTTGGCACGTTGCAGTTCTTCTTTGGCTCGCTTGCTTTCGCTGATATCTTCTACAGTTCCTTCAAAATAGAGTAGGTTTCCATTGCGATCGCGTACAGCACGGGCATTTTCGGAAACCCAAATAATCGTTCCGTCGCGGCGATAGACGCGGGACTCGAAATCGACGACAGAATCGTATTTGTTTAATTGGTTGACGAAGGTCGATCGACGATAGGCATCGACATACAGTTGTTCGCCAATGTTCGTCATTTCCGCAATCAGTTGTGCGGGGGAATCGTAACCGTAAATCCGCGCTAAAGCGGGATTAGCACTGAGATAGCGTCCGTCATGCGTCGTTTGGAAAATCCCTTCGACAGTGTTTTCAAAAATGGTGCGATATTTTTCTTCGGTTCGCCGCAAGGCTTCTTCAGCTTGACGGCGTTCGGTAATGTCGATGCCAATCACAAAGGCAGCGCGATTGTCATCGTACTTTTGGGCGACAATTAAATAGTTGCGATGTCGTCCGTTAATGGTGGCAGACAGTTCTCGAAAGTCTTCAATTAAAGAAGAGGTGAAAAAATCGCTGACAAATGTGTTAAAATCAGAACTGCTGCCTAAGAAACCGATATGCTTCCCGGTAAAATCCGCTCGCGACAAGCCAAAAGTTTCGGCTAACTGGCGGTTTACGCCTAAATAGTGCAAGTCAGAACCAATCCAAGAGACGATACCGGGAACGGCTTCGAGTAAGGCTTCGAGACGATCGCTGCTTCGTTTCAAGGCTTCTTCGGCTTGGCGGCGTTGGGTGATATCAGTGCCGACAATAAAGGCGGCGCGATCGTCATTATAATCGTATTTTTGGGCCACGAGTAAATAGTTGCGCTGTTCCCCTTTCACGCAGGCGGAAACTTCTCGATAGGCTTCATTTTTATCGCTACCAAAAAAGTCGCGCACGAACTGAATAAAATCGGGACTAGCGTTGAGAAAACCAATATCTTTGCCAACAAAATCCTCTCGTTCCAATTCAAAGGTTTCGGCTAGCTGGCGGTTTACACCTAAATAACGCAAGTCCGCACTCACCCAAGAAACGATACCGGGAACCGCTTCTAAAATCGCTTCGAGTTGGTTTTTGGTGTTGCGAACTTGTTCTTCGGCGCGGCGACGTTGGGTAATATCCACGCCAATGGTGAAAGCAGCGCGATCGTCGTCGTATTTTTTAGCAACAATTAAAAACGTCCGATCTTCCCCGCGAACTCGTGCCGCAACTTGGCGCATTCCGTCGCGATCGCTGCTGTTAAAAAAGGCTTCCACAAACTGTCCAAACTCGGAACCACCGCCGAGGAAACCGATATCGCGGCCGACAAAATCTTCCGGCGACAAGCCAAACATCTCCGCTAAATGACGGTTTACCCCCAAATACCGCAAATCGGAACTAATCCAAGACACGATCCCCGGAACTGCTTCTAGAATTGCTTGTAACTGTTCTTTTGTCCGTTGCAAATTGCGGACGGCGTTGGTGCGTTCGACGATTTCTTCGACGAGGCGATCGTTGGATTCTTTTAAGGCGGCGGTGCGTTCGGCAACAACAAGATCGAATTCATCAACATCGCTAGCGACTGCTGGTGTCGCCGCACAATTCAATCGATCGCCATAAAGACGAGGATTCCCATTGCGTTGTTCTAGTTGGGAAACCTGCTGACGAAGGGCATTTAACTCTTGAATTAACTGTTCTTTTGACTTGTCTCGATCTCTCATTGTCAATAGCATCCCCGAGAGGAAGCGAATCGCGATCGCGAAGGATCTGCGTTGTAACTGCGTTAGTGATGCCTTTATCTCGATCCGAGTTGCAACCTGCGGATCGGTGTTGCCCCGATTGTCAGACGATCGTCGGCGATGTCTCCCACCATGATAAGAGAAGCGGCTCGATTGTGGAAATTTTTTCTACGCGCGATCGTCGCCGCCGGGACGCATTCCGTAATTTTACGCAGAGCGATCGCTTGCGTCACGCCGCAATTGCCACTACGATAGGATAATATGAAATCCAGTTAATTAATGCTACAATTTGATTCACCTGGGCGGGCTAAGCATTCGCCCTGCTTAGTTATCGGTAAAATCGTTCGTTAACTTGCGCGAATGCTTAGCCCCTACAAGTATTGCTCATTGTTCATTGTTCATTGTTAATTAAAATGCCTGTATTTGTGCCTTGGCTTCATATGCACCAGCCGCCAATTTGGATAGACGATCGTCCGATTGGCAACCTAGAAAAAATGCTAAACGGCGAACCCAATTCCGAAGAACATTGGAACGCGCAATGGTTCGCGCTGGCATATAAAAATCCGGCCCGCTACGTGGAAAAATTGGCGCAAGCTGGATTTTCGCCCCGAATTGTCGTCGATTATTCTGGGGTTTTGCTAGCAGAAATGGCCAAACTTTCGGACGATGGCACCTTCGATCGCTTGCACGTCGATGGCGAACAAATTGGCAATGTTATTGCCTTGTGGCGGTGGGTACTGTCTGAGTATTCCGAAATGGTCGAATTTACCGGAACGGCTTACAGTCATTGCTATTTTCCCGCCACCCCGCCACGAGATTGGGAGTTGCAAATTACCGAATGGCGGCGCATTTTCGCGGACTTGTTTGGCGAAGCGGCATTAAAAAACGTGCGCGGTTTTTGGTTGCCAGAAATGGGGACGATCGGAGAACCGAAGTTAGCCATGCAGTTGATTTGGTTACTCAAAAAACACGGCTACGAGTGGTTGATTTTGCCTAGTGGAACGCTAGAACGTCCCGAAGGTTGGACGACACCGGAACTGGAAAATCGGGTACACCAATTGGTTATCGAAGCCGACGGCGAAACGGAAACAATTCTCTGTGCGGTGCGCGATACGGAGATGGGAATTCGCCAGCAAAGCGGACAAAATGCCGATGGCTGCATCAATGAAGTTCGCCACCGCCAGCAGGTGTTCCGCGATCGCGGTCTTTCTACGCCGCCGCTAGTGGTTCCCACGTCAGATGGCGAAAATGGCAACGTGATGATGTTCGAGTTTTTTAAGAATACATTCGTGCCACTGTTTCAAAATACCGCATCTTACCCGGATGTGGAATTTTTAACCGTCAGTCAGTATATCGATCGCTATCTACCCAACGGTGCGGAAACCGAAGTCAAATTGAACGTCGAAGGCGGATCCTGGATCGGCGGACATCAAAGTTGGCACGAAGGCGATCGCCGTCAAGATATTCTCCGTCAAGTGGAAGAACTCAGTCGCGAATTTGCCGAACTTGAAGACAAAGGCAATCTTTCGGCGGAAGAATGGCAAATCGCCAAGCGGGAATTGCTGCTGTGCGAAACCAGTTGCTTTGTCTATTGGAACTCTGACTTTTGGTTCGATCTCGGCGAGAAATTTCTGGAGCGATCGCGCCAGACTTTGCTACAATTCAAGTAACGGCTCATGCCTCTTTGAAAAAGCGAATGATTTCGCGGACGCGATCGAGAAACTGACTGTCTTCGTTTAACTGCGCGATTGCGCTGCGGGTTTCTTGGGAAATGCGATCGTGGTCTCGTTCGTTGGTGGCTTTTAGCTGTTCGTGTGCGGCTGCAAGTTTGGCGAGATCTTGTTGCAAACTTTCGATGGCGCGTTGCTGTTTGGATACCCAAGAACTGGACTCTTCTGGGTTCAGTTGCAAGGCTATCTCGTCTTGGCGATCGCGCAGTTGTTGCACTCGAGTCCGCAATTCGATAATATCTTCTCGGGGATATTTAAACTCGCGGCCGATATTTTCCAAGCGTTGCGCTAAATACCGATAAGCCGCGATCGCCGGACGCAACCCCGTCAGCAATAATGCTGCAACCGAGCTCACGTAACCGATAGCACTGACTCCGGTAACAGCGAGCAGGTATAATACGATCGCGGAGAACAAATGCAATGCTAGTGCCACCCACAGCGATCGCTTTTCCACTTTGGCGGCGTACTTGCAGGCGCGATCGTCTACTTTAATCCCTTTTTCGCGAGACGCTGCGGCTTCGGCGAGTATCCCTTTTGCGCCAAAATGCACGTTCCAGGGCACCGTAACCACGATTGTCAACCACCAGAAACTTGCCGCACCGATAACCCAATCTAGAAAGTTACCCGTTGGCACGTGCAACCATTGTAAAATACCGAAAGCCAACAATACTAACAATACCAAACCGACGGTAAATCCGGCAAACCCATTGATTTCTCGTTCCAAGTTCACGATCGTTTCTCCTGCCATCGATACTGCTATACTGCTATTGTCGATCGCGATCGCAATTGTAACGTCCAGCAATGTGCCAGTTTGTTCGCTTAACCCAGAGATACTTGCCTTTATTGCAGTTCGGGAGCAAGATGCTCCCATTACCAAACAGGTATCTGTAGGTTGAGTTGAAGCATGAAAACCCGTTTACAACGCATCAACGAACAACGAACAACGGAGTCCAGTCACTTCTGAACTCTGAAGGTTGCTGAGCGCTAGTCGAAGCATGAACTCTGAATTCTGAAGGTATCGTTCCTCGACTTATGAGATTTCTCCAACTCAATTCTTAATTTTGAATTTTGAATTTTGAATTTTGAATTGGAGCGAAGCGACTGACCATCAATCGGATTCGGTATCGTGCAACCGCTCGATATAGCGTGCGTTTTCAGGGAGTTTTGTTCGATCGCGCGACGCAATACGAGCCCGCGCTTTTAGTGCGTTTAAGGGAGTTTCCCACAAGTCAACCCAGTCAGCTTTGTTGACGATCGCTTTTGCTAAATGCGTGGGTAGAACTTTGATAAACCAACGAGCCCAAATTTTAGCGCGATCGCTCGTTTTCGGGTTCGGACTTAAATCGATACCGTGCAATTCGTGCAGGTAAACTTCCGCTTTTCCATAGCGTCGCATTTGGCTTAACAACTCATCTAAAGTGGCGCGGTGGCGATGTTTGACGATCGCTTCAGGAACGAATTCCAATTTGGCTTCGGTTTCTTGTAACACTCGCCAACACAGATCCGCATCTCCGGCGGTGGTAAGATAAGGACGAAACAACCCCACGCGATCGAACAGCGATCGGCGCACGGCTAAATTCGCCGTTTGTCCGTAGGGTAAAAAGGGATGATTCAAGGTGTATTTTTGTGAGAGAATATTGCGGCGATCGGCGTGTTTCTCAAACAGCGTCTCTCCCGGAAAAGCCAGGACTTCACCGACAGATAACCCGATTTCTGGGTTAGAAAACGGTGCGATCAGTTTTTCTAGCCAATTCGGTTGCGGACGACAGTCAGCATCGGTAAAGGCCAAAATTTCCCCTTTGGCGGCGCGAATACCCACATTTCTCGCTGCGTAAGAACTCTGGATCTTCGGTTCGTTTAGAGGCGTGACAAATGGAGTCGCAGCTTGCAAAATTTCCGAGGTGCGATCGCTGCTGTTGTTATCAACAACAAAATACTCGACTTCGCCTGGCGACACCGTTTGCGATCGTAAGCATTCAATCAGATCTGGCAAGTCAGACTCGCCATTATAGACGGGAACGATAACAGAGACTTTCATTTTTAGGTATTAGGTTTTAGGGGTTAGGGATTAGGTTTTAGCAAGAAACGTGGTTGCTAGATCGTCATCCAAGTCTCTAATTACTAGCCTGTACCATTCAGGTAGAGACTGTTCATTGTTCATTGTTCATTGGAATTCCCCATTACCAACGATTTTACCTTACCGATCGCCCGTTGGTAAAAATTATAGGGTTTGTAGAGTTGGTTGAGAACTTTCAGGCGATCGAGTTCCCGTTTGATATCAGGAACGCGATCGTCCAATTGCTTCTCGAATCGTTCCTTGGCGTAGCGATACAGTTCCACATCCAAACGATTGTACTGTTTGATGAGGTCGATCGTCTCTTTGGGAACATCAGATTTTTTGGCTCGCGTTTTGGTAACGTTTTTCTTCACGTAAGCAATATTGCGCCAACCGAGCTCTTTTTGCAACAATATTAATGTTTTATCGAACTGTTCGGTCAAGCCAACAACCGTAAAGTATGTCTCGATATTTTGCTTCGCCAACTCTAGCATATCGTCGGTACACTCTCCATAGGGAACGCTCCAGGATAACCCCGACAGTACCCGCGTTTGCACGTTATCAAATAGCGGCGACTCTGGCGTAGACGCAAACTCGTCTAAAGTCATTTTTCGAGCCGTCATAAACTCGTAAAAATTGTGCGTCGGCGTTTCCATGATGTAGTAATAATCGGAAATTACCCGGTTCAGGGGTTCGCGCAGCATGGTAATATAAGTGCAAGGACGCGGTAAGTATTCGTGCAAACCGAAGTCCATGTGACCTTTAACGACACGCAACTTAGCGCGATCGCCTTCCGGTAATCGCTTGAATTCTGACATCGATGCTTCGTAGCGCGAACCGTCGATCGAGTAAATCGTATCGTCGGGATACTGGCGTTCGATGATGTCGTGTAGGGTCGAACCGCCTGCTTTCCAAATATGCAGGAAGATCAAACCTGTTT
>CAKZKB010000084.1 GCA_937121005.1 uncultured cyanobacterium
TAAACGCGAAGCATCAACCCAAGCCCCTGGCTTTAGACATGGGGACTAAATTTTGCGAAAAGTTGGGGGTGTAGATTTTCTTCCCCCCAAACTTTTCAAGACGAATTTTGAATTGGAGCGAAGCCACTGACAATGGATCGTCTAAAACAATACAGTCACACTATTCAAACCCTACTCGAAGATTACTACAATCTCTCTCAAAACCAACCTCCAAGCTCGCGAAACAGCCAGATCGCCGAACATCTTATCGTCGATTGACTTAAAGACAAAAACTTAATTTTTAATTCTGAATTTTGAATTTTGAATTGGAGCAAAGCGACTTGACTAGCTTTCCAGTTGGGGTATAATGGGGTCATATCAATATCGTTGCTTTGTTGTCCTGTTGTAGGGTGTCAATGTGAACTTATCTTCATTAAGTTTTTTTAGCAATTTACGAATCGATAATCGCCAGTTTGCGGTGATCGGTTTGGGGCGGTTCGGACAGGCAGTTTGTCTGACGCTAAACGAGCTCGGTTACGAAGTGCTCGCCGTCGATCGCGACGAACGGAAAGTCAATCAAATTCTAACTGAAAAAGTGGCCGCCCACGCCGTGCGTTTGGATACTACCGAACCCGCCGCCTTAAAAGAATCGGGTATTTTTGATTTCGATACGGTCATTGTCGGCATCGGCAACTATTTGGCCGAAAGTATTATTACCACGCTGAACCTTAAAGAAGGAGGCGTGAACTATATTATCGCCAAATCCTCTTCCGAGATCCACATGAAACTGCTGCGAAAAGTCGGAGCCGATCGCGTGGTATTTCCCGAGCGGGAAATGGGCATCGAACTGGCGCGATCGCTGACTAAACCGCGCATTCTCGATCGCTTCGAGCTCGACGAACATCATGCCATCGTCGAAGCGATCGTCCCCGAAAAGTTTCACGGAAAAACGTTGTTAGAACTGGAACTGCGAGCGAAATATGGTGTCAACGTCATCGCCATCAGCCAAGACAACGAATTTGAAATCAACCCCGATCCGCGCCAGCGCTTGCAAAAAGGTTCGGCGATGGTGGTTGTCGGATCTAAAAAAGATATCGATCGCTTGCCCCTGTAGTATCCACACAACGAATGATGTTTCCAATAAATTTCCGCAATCTTATTGCCCTCGGAAGCGCGATCGCCCTGTTTGGATCTTTCGGGTGTACGACGGGAGCAAATCCCAACTTGGCCGAAGAATCGGCGGCTGAAACCAGCACTCCTACCCCCGAAGAAACCGAGACGCGATCGACTTCTGGCAACCCAGAAGTCAAGCAAGTTACTGTATTGGAAAATCTAGAGCATCCCTGGGGACTGGCTTGGTTGCCCGATGGTTCTATGCTGATTACCGAGCGATCGGGGCGGCTGCGCGTCGTCCGCGATGGCGTTCTCGATCCCAATCCGATTCCGGGAGTCCCCGATATGTTTACCGAAAATCAGGGCGGTTTACTCGATATTGCCTTGCACCCTGACTTTGAAGACAATCGCCTGGTGTACTTTACCTACTCTCACGGGACAAATGCAGCCAACCGCACTCGCATTGCCCGAGCCGTTTTCGATGGTAGTAGTTTGAGCGATTGGGAGGTGATTTTTGAAGTGTCCCCAACCAAATCTAGAGGACAGCACTTCGGTTCCCGTCTCACCTGGTTGCCCGATGGGACGCTGCTAGCTTCCATTGGCGATGGGGGCAATCCACCCATCGAGATCGAGGGTGAATTCATCCGCCAGCAAGCACAAAACCCCAGCAACACTCTCGGAACTGTCATCCGAATTAACGATGATGGTTCTGTTCCCTCAGATAATCCTTTTGTTAGCGATACCGAAGCTGCCCCGGAAGTATGGAGTTACGGACATCGCAACATTCAGGGACTCGCTTTCGATCCGGTGGGCGATCGCGTTTGGGCCACCGAACATGGGGCTCGCGGTGGCGATGAGGTGAACTTGCTTCAAGCAGGGGAAAACTACGGCTGGCCGGAGGCGACCCACAGTCGAGAATATTCGGGAGGACTGATTTCCCCAGAGGAATCGCTTCCGGGGATGGTGGATCCAAAACTGATATGGACTCCCTCGATCGCCCCCTCTGGGCTAGCCGTTTACACTGGGGAAGCGTTTCCCGAATGGCAAGGCGACCTGTTTGCGGGGGGGTTGGTGTCGCAGGATATCCGCCGCATTGAGGTGGACGAGTCGGGTAGTATTACGAACGAAGAAACGATCGCGATCGGGCAGCGCGTGCGCGACGTGCGACAAGGGCCGGATGGTCTGCTGTACGTGCTAACTGACGAAGCCAACGGGCAACTCATCCGTCTGGAACCAGATGAGGATTAGCGGGATTTAATATCGAATCTTGGGCTTGCAAACAGAAACCACGAACCGCGAACTGCTGTCACTGATAGAGTTTGAGCCATCAGGATACGCTGCTGTTGAGGTGTGGATTTGATAGAACAGAACCCGAACAAAAGGCAGGTATAGAAAACAGGAAAAAGCCCTTAAGACGCTACCAAAAGGCAACGAACTTAAGGGCTTTGTTGGGGGAAATCTGTTTAGTCGGACAATTACTAATGTAAGGGTTTTCTATTAAAAAGTGTGTGATTTGTGCAGCAAAAAGGCGCGATCGTTTGGACAAAAATTCGTGAGAGATATCGTCGATCTGTGGCGATCTGAGTGTACGCCTACAGGCGATCGCGGCGTTGTCTCCGAGCGATCGATCCCACCTGGGGATGCGATCGCGATCGCCCGTTTAATGTTAACTTTCCTAAAGCGATGGCGATGGCGCGGTTGTGCCGCCGTAGAGTCGAGCCAGCCAACCTTCTGTCGTCTCGCGATCTTGGTGTGGAAAGGAGCCTGTTATGCTCAGTTGGGAACGAACTGCCAGCCTCACGAACTTGCACTGCGAGCGGGCCTGGGTAGAAATTGACGAGTCGGCCCTGGGGGCCAACGTCCGCCAGATCCGCAGCGTCCTGTCGCCGCAAACTGCATTGATGGCGGTGGTGAAAGCCGATGCTTACGGTCACGGGGCGGTGATGGTGGCGAAAAATGCCCTGCGATCGGGGGCCAGTTGCTTGGGTGTGGCCACGATCCCGGAAGGAATCGAACTGCGCGAGGCCGGGATTCGCGCCCCTATCTTAATTTTAGGCGCGACTTACAATCGCGAGCAACTGCACAATTTAGTACGCTGGCAGTTGCAACCGACCCTCGCATCGCCGAAGCAAGCCCTGGTTTTCTCCGAAGCATTGGCAGAATTGGAGGAAAACCTGTCGGTTCACGTCAAAATCGATACGGGAATGTCCCGCTTGGGGGTAAACTGGCAAGAAGGAGCGGAATTTGTCGCCCTAGCGCAGCGTTTGCCCCATTTAGAGGTCGCGAGCGTTTATTCCCACTTGGCGACGGCGGATAGCCCCGATCGCGCCACTATGGACGAGCAACATCGCCGCTTCTGTACCGTGTTACAGCAACTTCAGACGGCGGGAATGGCTCCACCGCGATCGCACCTGGCCAACTCGGCAGCGACATTGAGCGATCGCGCCACGCACTACGATTTAGTACGGGTGGGTTTGTCCCTGTACGGTCTCTATCCGGCCCCCCACTTGCGCCCCAGGGTCGATCTCAAACCCGTCATGCAGGTTAAGGCCCGCATCACTCAAGTTAAAGTCCTAGAAGCGGGCACCGGAGTCAGTTACGGACATCGGTTCGTGACGCGCCAACCCACTCGCATCGCAGTGGTCAGCATTGGTTATGCTGATGGCGTACCTCGTCTTTTATCGAATAAAATGCGGGTGTTGTTGCGGGGTCAGTTCGTGCAGCAAGTGGGAGCCATTACCATGGATCAGTTGATGCTCGATATCAACGGCGTGCCCGAGGCGCAACCGGGAGAAGTGGTGACGTTATTGGGAGAACAAAACGGACGATCGATTTCGGCGGATGAATGGGCCGATACGTTAGGAACCATTTCTTGGGAAATTTTGTGCGGGTTCAAGCATCGTCTCCCTCGGGTGATATGTGGCTAGTTTTCCTGTATCGGTTTAGCGCTTTTGTTGCTGCAAATATTTGGATGTGACGGGATGCGGATAGCGATCGCGATCGATTAGAATTTGCCGTTCTAGCAAACGCCCGCGATCGTTAAATCCTAAAATTCTTGCTGTTACTTCTCCTATTTCTGTTAGGGATGAGATCGTCGCACCCTGAAGTTTAAAATGCTCCGACCAACTGTCTCTACGGGGGTGATAAAATCGAGAAAATTTGCCAGTATTCCAAACAATCGAACCGATGTCGCTCCCTTTGGAACGATTGCAAAAGGCACAAGCATAAGCGAGATTTGTGCTATTCGTTGCTCCGCCATGCTTGAGACTGATAATATGGTCAATAGCACAACCAAAGGCTGTATCTCTTTCATGGATTAAGCAGTATTCGCAAAGACGACTAGCGCGATCGATGACAGTTCGACGCAGTTCTTGGGAAATATAGGGACGGGACACTTTTACGAGGCGTTGATGTACTGATGGGCGCGAGCTTTTGCCAATCGAATCAGGTGCTCGAGCATCATATAATGGTCGAGTTCGGATTTTTCCTCAGCAGAAAGCTCGTTATTCTTTTCACGATCGATGAGATCGGCAACTCGCTCTTTTACGGCTGCCGATGGTTGAAAGCTAGTAATGCTTTTGGGTGTTGTCCCAGCAGCAATGAAATCGATAACTTCTTCGTATGCGGTCGTTATCGGTGTTGCCATTTCTTTTCAATCCTTCGCGATCGACTCTATCCTAGAGTAGCACAGTTGCGATCGGTCTTGCCAAAATAAAGTTTGCGAACGTTAACCCGTGCTGGCGACGGACAAACATGGTACAATCGGATGGCAGCAATAACGTATTGCTCGTTGTTCATTGCTCATTGCTCATTGCTCATTGAAATGGCTACTGTTGCCAAAATCACCATCTATCCGATTAAATCTCTCGATGGCGTAGAGGTTTCACAAATCGAAGTGAGTCCCGGCGGTTCCTTAGTTGGCGATCGCGAATTTGCTCTATTCGATGGCGACGATCGCCTTGTTAATGGAAAGCGCACGGCGAAAATTCACCAACTGCGATCGCGGTTCGATCTCGACGATCGCAGTGTTCGCTTGCGAGTCGAAGGAAGTCGCGAAGAAACGCAATTTCATCTCGACGGCGATCGCGCTGCTTTAGAAAACTGGTTGAGCGATTATTTTGGCTATCCTGTTTGCTTAAAACAAAATACTGTCGGTGGGTTTCCCGATGACAGTCGCGCTTTTGGCCCGACAATTATCAGTACGGCGACTTTAGAAACGGCTGCTAGTTGGTATCATAACATCGATGCCGACCAAATGCGATCGCGCTTGCGAAGCAATATCGAAATTCATGGCGTTCCTGCCTTTTGGGAAGACAATTTATTTACCGAAACCGACAAAGAAGTGCGCTTTACCATTGGCAATGTGACTTTTTTGGGCACGAACCCCTGTTCTCGCTGCGTGGTTCCAACTCGAAATCCCCAAACAGGAGAAAAGGACGATCGCTTCTCAAAGATCTTCGCAATCCAACGCCAAACACTGCTGCCAAAATGGACAGCGCCATCGCGTTTTAACCACTACTATCGTCTGGCGACGAACACGAAAATTCTTCCCACCGAAGCAGGTAAGGTTTTACAGTTAGGAGATCCGGTTAAAATACTTGACATGGTAGAAATTTTGGGGTAAAATTGCAACCAATATCGATATGTTTTTGCGTTTATGAGCGGATCGTTGGTTCCGGTAATTTTAGCAGGTGGAAAAGGCGAGCGTTTCTGGCCCGTCAGTCGGCGATCGCGCCCCAAACAGTTTTTATCACTCGATGGAAGCGGGGAAACGCTGCTGCAAAATACCGCCGATCGCCTGCTTCCCTTAGCGGAAAGTTGGGATCGCTTGTGGGTAATTACCGCATCCCATCTCGCCGACGGCGTGCGCCAACAATTGTCCCAATTACCCGAAGCCAATTTGCTGGTGGAACCTCAAGGTCGAGATACGGCCCCGGCGGTGGCTTGGACAGTTTTAGAAATTGTCGATCGCCTCGGAGAAGATACCGTTGTGGGCTTCTTTCCCGCCGATCATGCCATTAACAATGATGCCGCATTTCAAAACACCTTAAAATCGGCCGCACAACTGGCAAGCAAACGGGAGGCGATCGTCACCTTAGGCATCGAACCGACCTATCCGGCGACGGGTTACGGCTACATCGAACGCGGTGAGAGTGTCGGCGAGTTTAACAGTTTGGCAGGTTATACAGTGACGCGGTTTACGGAAAAGCCAGATAAAGAAACCGCGAGCCAATTTCTAGAAACGGGACGCTACAGTTGGAATAGCGGAATGTTCGTTTTTCGGGCGGGAACCATGCTTTCGCAGTTGCGACAACACGCGCCTGAGATGACGCAATTGCTAGAGAAAAAAGGAGTCGATGCTTATGGAGAACTCGACAAAACCAGTATCGACTATGCAGTCATGGAAAAAACCGATCTCGCCTGCGTTTTGCCCGTCAGTTTTGGATGGGACGATTTGGGGGATTGGAATGCGGTGGAACGGTTGCTAAAGCGAGAGGGCGATCGCAATTTGGAACTAGCAAAGGTGGTGGATACCGATAGCGAAGGCTGCATTTTCTACAGTTCCGATCCCGATGAGACGATCGTCACCATTGGCTTAGAAGATGTGGTGGTGGTGCGCGACAAAGGCGTAACCTTGATTGTCAAAAAAGATCGCACCCAAGAGATCAAAAAAGCCCTCGGCTTGGTGAAAGACAATCCCGATCTGGAAAACTTGCTATAATGAATCGAGTCCGGGTTGCCAAAGACAAAACCGATCTGATGCGATCGCTGACTGTTGGCGAACGTAACAACAATGGCACGTTCCAAACCTACGCCGACGCGATCGCCTTTGCGGCTGCTTTAGGAGTCAAACGACGCAAGCGATCGCCCCTAGGGGAAATTGCCAAGCGAGAACCCGCACCCATTTCTTTGGAAGTGTTCGTCTCTCGCGGTTACGAACCTTTATTTTATCTGTTTGCGGTGTCTGAAACCAGCGACACGCAACTGCTATCCTCTACTGAGGCGATCGCTGAAACCCAAAGGATCGAAATTTTTGAAGAGTACGCCAATGGCGGTCTAGAAATTTTGCGCGAAGAATTGCGAGGTGCGGTAGACTATACCGAACGGTTGGCGCTACTGTTGATTTCCGAACGCCTCGATCGCGATAAAAGCGAAGAAGAGTTCGATCTGGCGCGATTTTTGTTATAATGGCAAACGAGCGTTATTGAGGAGCATCACGACATGGCCGACAAAGTGCAAAAAAGCGATCGCGAGTGGAAAGAACAACTCTCGCCCGAACAGTATAAAGTCACCCGCCAAAAAGGAACCGAAAGAGCGTTTACGGGCAAATATCACGATAACAAAGAAAAAGGCATCTACAAATGTATCTGCTGCGGCACAGAACTGTTTAGTTCCGATACCAAATTTGATTCCGGTACGGGCTGGCCGAGTTTTTGGGCTCCGGTGGACGAAGAGAACGTGAAAGAAGAGGACGATCGCTCCTTTTTTATGCGCCGTACCGAGGTTTTGTGCGATGTGTGCGACGCGCACTTGGGTCACGTTTTCCCTGACGGGCCGAAACCGACCGGATTGCGCTATTGTATCAATTCCGCCTCTTTAGATTTCGAGAAAAAAGACTGAATTGCCCTCAGCCGCTCGGTAGAATAAAGGGCGAAGACCCTTCGCCCCTACAGTAAAATCCTCGTAGGTTGGGTAGAGGAACGATACCCAACGCCATGGGTTGCGGTTTTCGGATCGCTTACCTGTCGGGATGACCGAACACCTCATCCTAATTTATCTTCCCACAGGGTAACGCGATGACCAACCCATCTATCTGTGTCTATCCTATTTATCTGTGGTTGCAAACTTCAACCCAACCTACACCCTTCGCCCTCCCAATGATGTTCCCTGGCAACCTAACCTACTATTCTAGGCGATCGCGATCGCAAAATTAAGACCCACGTGAAACACTATCTTAAACCGATAATGGTGCTACTGGCCGCATTGCTTTTGGCAACGGCTGGGTGCGAGTCGCGACGATCGCCTGTTGAAGAAACTAGCCGCGATCGCCCGGAAGAACCCGAAATCGAACCCCGCCTCAGTTTTGACGATGCGACTCTCGAGCAAGTCAACGATGCGGGACAATTGGTTTGGGAAGTGAAAGCCAAACGCGCTACCTATAGCGGCGATCGTAAAATTGCCACCGTCGAAAACCCAGAAGCCAAACTCTACGAAAATGGTGAAGTGGTGTTTCAAGTGCGGGCAAAACGGGGGGAAGTACACCAAAATGGCGAGAAAATTGTCTTGCAAGACAGCATCGTCGCCGTCGATGCCCGCAACGATTTGGCCCTGCGCGGCGAACAGTTAGAATGGTTCCCAGAACAGAATCTATTGGTAGTCAGAGAAAACGTTTCTGGCAGCCACGAACGGGCCGATTTAGTCACCGACGAAGCGCAAGTTGCCAGCGACGAACAGCGCGTCGAATTGGTGGGAAACGTGGTAATGAATGCCAAAGATCCGACCCTGCGAATTGCCTCGGAACGAGCCGTTTGGGAAATGGAAGCCCAAACCGTCACCACTGACAAACCCTTGCAGGTCGATCGCCTCAATGAAGATGAAGAAGTCGAAGATCGAGCCACTGCTAATAGCGGTCAGGTAGACTTAGAACCGCAAATTGTCACCCTGCGCCAAAACGCTCAACTGACCCTAGACGATCCGACAGTGCAAGTGGCGAGTAACGAGATTGTGTGGGATTTACAAGGGCAATTGGTGTCGTCGGATATGCCCTTAAATGTATTGCACCGCGAGGAAAATACGACCATTTCTGGCAATCAAGGCTGGATTAATTTAGCACGCGAAATTTTCCACGTCAGCGACGGCGTGCGCGTGGTTTCTGAAGGGGCAGAAATGACCAGCGATCGCCTCACTTGGTACATCGACACCCAGGAATTTGAAGCGGAAGGAAACGTCATTTACGCTCAAGCCGATCCGCCCTTACGCCTCACCGGGCCGCGAGCCGAAGGACAGTTACAAGAACAAAAATTCGTCATTAGTGGCGGGCAAGTGGTGACAGAAATTGTTCCCCAAGGGGCAGAGAATTTTTCGGTGTTTCCGCCGTAATACTTAGGTGCGAGGTACGAGGGGTGAGGTATGAGGTATGGGGTTCTAGCCCACATTCCGCACCCGAGTCAGTATGCCAGTTGAAGGACTTGGATCGAGTCCCTAACCCCTGGCGCTCGTTGACGCGACACTGCAAGCGGTTCGCGACTGCTCCACAGGGCGTAAGCAAACCCCGCGATCGTCGCCAATGCTGCTAAAATACCGATGGTGTTAACCGCGATCGCGATCGTTTTTTGCTTGGGGTTATCCATTTTCCCACCCTCCCTCGCCAACTGTATCGATTATAGTCAACTGGCCCGGACTGCACCAGCATCCCCAACCTCAGTGGCTTGTCTTGCGCTTTTGACAAAGTTTTGTTAACTTCGATCGAGGGCAATTGCGGTTCGCTAGGAACAAATTTTAGCCAACCCGGCCGCGATCGTCGCAGAATGTGCTAGCTTAGAGGATGGCTCTGAATGCTGGTAAGACTGCCGCTCCCACGGCCGATGCCATCAAAAGCGTTTGTCGGGGCGAGTCGCCCGTTGCCGATGTTTCTGCCACTTTGCTATTGGCTCGATAAATTAGAATTGTTACACATCGCCTTGGCAAACTTGTTCGCTGCACTTCAAGGGAAGTTTTTACCCATCACCGATCGCTCCCTCGCCAGAGCGTTCTGTCGTGGCAGCATTTTTACATTCCAAACGGCGATCGAGCAACGCTTCGATCGCGGTTGTGACTCCTATTTTCCATTTCGATCGC
>CAKZKB010000085.1 GCA_937121005.1 uncultured cyanobacterium
GATTGGGGGGTTTGGGGGATTAGGGGATTGGGGAGAACAAATCTCGCACCTAAAACCTAAAACCTAAAACCTAAAACCTAATACCTAATACCTAAAATTGCAGGCCGTAACCGATGCTAAAATAAATACCATCGTCTTGCAAGTTGTCACCGCGATCGTCGAGATCGACGAGGGGCAAGCCGTAATCTAAACGGATCCGCAACCCCGGTAAGGGTTCGTAAAACAGCCCCACACCTACGCCAATTAAAAACTGTTGGTCGGACTCGGGGTTGGGGTTGTCTTGCACGTTCCACGCCCCACCTAAATCGATAAACGGCGCAACTTGCAGCCGAGGAATACCCGCCGCATCGCGATCGAGGGTAATACGATCTTCAACAGAAAATCGATAGCCATTGTCGCCCGATCGCGCATTTTGGCGATAGCCCCGCAAGGACTGACCGCCACCAATGACAAACTGCTGCGAAGGTAACAACGGATCCGGGGTCAATTGCGCGTCAAATTGAACGATGAGTAAGTGATCTTCGCCCAAACGCTGCACCCGTTGGGCTTGTGCTAACCAACTGAAAAACTGCCCGTCGGGGATGTCTCCGCCGTCATTTTCGGTTGCATCAAAGAGTCCCGTTCCCACATTAAATTGCGATCGAAATGCCCAGGCCCCGCGAACGTCTCGGGCCACGTAATCTTGACCGAAACGGAGGACGCTGGTGCGACTAATTCCGTCTTCGTCCGGGCCAATTCCAAAGGGTGTCGGGCCTTCATCGGTAAAGGTTTGACTGTCTTGATGGGCGAAGCCTAAAGAGAGGGCAAATTCCCGTCGGGGCGATCGCACCAAAGGCTGACGAAAATTGACTTCGTAGAGGTCAGTTTCACCCCGAATTCCAAACTCGTCAAAGGGATCTTGGATAATTTCGTTGCGGTTGGGAGCAAAACGTAATTGTAGCGTCCCGTTCATCGGGTTTACGGGAACGCGATAGCTTAAATCGTAGGAATCAGAACCGTTTTCGTCGGTAAAAGTATAGCTGGCAAAAATGTCGTCGCCAATGCCCGTCAAATTGCGATAGCGCAGGTTTGCGCCCAAACGCTCCGATCCGACGCTAGCCGGAGAATAGTTATCGAGACTAATATTCGCACGAAATGGCGGCGCTTCTGTCACGCGGACAATGAGAATACTTTGTCCGAGATTATCACCCGCCCGCAGGCTCGCCTCTACACTTTCAAACAACGGATCGGCTCGCAGCAAGCGCAATTGGTCTTCTAAACTCGAGGTATTTAGAGGCTGTCCGGCTCCGAGTTCGATGCGACTTCTCACGTAGGAATCGTTGACGCGATTCGTGCCTTCAATATCGATTTGCTGCAAGCTGCCTTCAATGACTTGAATGATGACAATGCCATCTTCGGCGATGGTTTGATCGGGCAGAATAGCGCGAGAGGTGATATAATCGCGGTTGAGATATTCTTGAGTAATTTGGTCTGCGGCTTCTCGCAAGTCACTCAGGGTCACTTGTCGGTTTTCGTAGCTGCCGACAAGTTCTGCGATGTCTGCTTCTGATAAAATCGTGGAACCGCGCACTTCAATTTCGCTGACGAAAAACTGAGTTTCGGTCTCCTCCGTTGGTGCGTCGGGGGTAGTTTCTTCGTCGCTGTCGATGACATCTTCTTCGTCCGGTTCTAAGGGTTCGGGATCCGGTCGTTCCGGATCGGTGGGAAAGCGATCGTTGGGATCCGGTTGTGGGGGAACTGTTGGCGGTGCGGGTGGGACTTGTTTTTGAAATCTGGGACTGGAAATTGCGGGTTTCGACCCTACTGGGGCCGTTTTCGCTTCCGCCGCGATCGCGCCTGCTGCGGCCCAAACTGCACTAGAGGCGATCGCCCCGCACCACATTAAATCGTTCACGGACTTCTACCCTCCCGATAACCTTATCAATTTTAGTTTTTTTATAGTAGAATGTGCTATGCGGTCTGTCCGATCTGGGTTGCTTTTTTGGGTTTCCCCAATCCGAGAGAACCTCACAGAAGCGTTCCCCGGCCGAGCGCCGAGCCGAGGAACGAGGGAATATTGACGACTATTCGTGCAACCAAGGGGCGATCGTCGGTTCCCAGTCAGCGAGTTCTTCTTCTTTGAACCACAGGTCGATCTCAGTCCGGGCCGTTTCCACTGCGTCGGAACCGTGAATGAGGTTGCGGCCGATATTGAGTCCGAAGTCACCGCGAATGGTTCCCGGTTCGGCGGTGATGGGGTTGGTGGCCCCAATTAGCTTCCGGGCCCCCGCAACGACTCCATCGCCTTCCCAAACCATGGCCGCGACGGGGCCGGAGATGATAAACTCTACGAGTCCCTTAAAGAAGGGCTTGTCTTTGTGTACGTCGTAGTGCTGTTCGGCCAGTTCTCTCGATACCGAGACCAGCTTCAGGCCGACCAGTTTAAATCCTTTGGCCTCGAAGCGACTCACGATCTGGCCGACGAGTCCCCGTTGCACCCCGTCGGGCTTGATGGCGACAAACGTTCGTTCCAAGATATACCTCCCTTGTGGGACTAAAATCCACTTTACAGCGTACCAGAATACGGCCGCACAGCAGATTAAAATTTTTTGGATCCATCCGCGTCTGTCTGCGACTGCGACAATGACAAACAGCAAATCTAAAATCTAAAATCCGAAATTGAATAGCGAGCCGCATTGGTAGCACAGTGGGTATTGCCCCACATTTCGTGATAGAATTTGTCATCGAGAAAGCGAATTTGCAAGGGCGATCGCTCCACTAAGGCTTTAACGGTTTCCTGGGTGTAATCTTTGCCATCAACGATCGCCCCTTGGGGATCGGACACTAATAGATAACCGTTGACGACGACGGAATTGACGGGACTGGGCCACCAGGGATATCCCGAGTTTCCGTACAGCGTCGGAAGGGGTATAATTCGATCGTCGGTCAGGCTAAATTCAGCTTTTAACTGGCTGACAATGGGATCGAGATGCTGGCGTTGCAGGTCTAAGTTGTGCTGAATAAATGATGTGGTATTCAATGCTTGGCGAACGGTGGTTTGACTGCTTAACCCTCGGTTAATGGTGCGATCGCCGTAACCATTCTCTGCAAGTTTTCGCAACAATTCTACCCCTGCGGCTGGCGAGGACACCAACATCAAGGATCCCCCATCCTTCGCCGGAATAAAGCTGATAATTTCATCGACATGGCGAATTAACAGCCAAGAGGTATCGATAGCGACAGGCGGGCCTTGCAATTCTTGGGCCTTGACAAATTCTACCACATCGGGATGCAAGGTTGCGGTTCCCGAATTGCCGTAGTAAACTCGTCCGAAAGGATAGTCGGGAAGCGGTGGCGTAACTTCTAAATTGCCATACCAGTCACTCCAGCGATCGCGGAAATTGAGATAGCGAGGTTGGCCGATCTCGAACCATCCAAAGTTAGCATTGAGTAGAGATTTTGCATAGCCGTCGGCGACGCTACTGCGGATCCCGTTGAGAACGGTTGGCACTTGTCGATCGCCATTGCGATCGGGAAATTGCACGGTTCCAATTTCTAAGGTATCTTGCATCCAGATCGTCCCATTGGGAATCACTTTGAGTTCGGCTTTGGTTTGAGGGATAATCTCTCGAAGTCCATCGATAAAGGTGCGATTTCCACCGCGATCGCTGACGTAAAATGTCGTCACGGGTGCGGTGTTAGGCAGCATCAGCCAAGGCGAGACCCGCAGTTGGACGCGATCGCTGGTGACGAATTTGCCCTCTTTTTTGGCACTGACTTCTAGGGTGACAATGCCATCCCAATTTTTATCGGCGAACTGTTTGGCTTCGATACCAAATACCATCTCTTTTTGGTTTTTGGCTGAAGTGGCGATCGCTTGCCAGCCGGACTCGGTTTTCTGAAAAATATTGACGCGATCGCGGGTTTTGTCATCTATACTAACCGAGATCGCAGACGAGCGCAATCCTTCCGGCAACCGCAGGCGCACGATGGCTAAATCGTTGACATCATTGCTGCCATTGATAATTTCATCGTTCCAGTCGGGAACGCGATCGCTGTTGTCATCGTCGTTATTAAAAAGTACCAATGCGCCGGACTGCCAAGACCACAACTGTCGTCCGGTGTAGTCCGCTTCGTTGGCAACACCATCGCGGTTCGTATCGCCGTAGAGAATAAAACCCGTAGCCAACTGAGCCAGTTCTAGGCGTTCGCTAACCGTCGCCAAGCGATGGCGGTAGTCTTTTTCTCTCTCCACTGCGGCGGGAAACAGCAAGGAATTTTCGGGGATCTCATGGAGGCGATCGAGGGAGGTTTGCCACAGCGATCGCGTTTTTCTCATCTGTTCGATGGAATCAGTGGGAGAATTAGCGGCTTCTGCGGCTGTGGTTTCGGCTGCTTGCCATTTTGTTCGGGCCAGATCTTCAATTTTTAAGCGAGTCTCGACTCGTTCCAACTGACGAGAAAAGGTTTCGTGTTTGAGATACAATACTTCGGTGTCGAAGGTTTTGGGTTTGCGAACCGCTAAGTCGATATAGCGGGTACAGCGATCGCGGTGGGTTGACAGACGATCGCGGATTTGATAGATTTGGGAGAGCGATCGGACTGTATCTAAAGAGGCGATCGGTGGCTGTACTGTTGCTAACCACTCGCACGGTGCGGGAGGTGCGAGAACTAAACCGGGACGAAAGGATATTGCTGCGGCGATCGTGCCTAAAAAAATCGCTACCAAGATCGTTCCGCGACGCAACCATCGAGGTAAAACGCGATCGGAATGAGCAAGGCGACGATCGTTTTTGTCGTTCAATTTGCAACCACAGATGAATAGGATAGACGCAGATGGGTTTTCCGGTAAGGTTCGATGTTGTTGCCAGATGAATTATGATGGAGTTGAAACTGTAGGTTGGG